>DATMTF010000226.1:0-9273 GCA_035565015.1 Asticcacaulis sp.
GAGCGCCATTCATCACGCGCATGACTTCCGCCGTCGGCTTACCGGCCCTGATGGCGTCCACGGTCAACTTGATGCGCTCGGCCTGCTGGCGGTTGTGCGGATCGCCGATAAAGGGCTGCAAGGCCGCCACGGCGTCGTCGCGCCGGTTATTGATCAGGTCGGCGAAAGCGGTCAGCCCCGCATAATCGAGTACGCCGGGCGCCAGCACATGCGCGCCAGACGCGGCGTTGACGACATTCATGTCGGGAAAGCCCGGCTGATCGGCAAAGCTTTCAGCCAGAAAATAGAGATTGGGCGCGTCGAATTTCTGCAGCCTGTACGCCTTGATGAATTCGGCGCGCGCCTGATCGGTGAAGGCGTGCGCTGCCTCGCCCTGCTGACTCTGAGCCTGTTTCAGATAGGCGCGTCCCAGCAGATAATGCGTCTCGAAACCGTCCGGCGCCGGGCGGGCCGGATCGGCAAGATCGTCGGCGGCGAGTTTGGGATCGCCATATTGCATCTGCGCGCGGTCGACGGCCAGACGCAGGGCCGCCGAAGCCGACGGCGAAGCGAGCGCGCTCAGCCGCCCCAGAAGGGCCTTGCCCTGGCTGGCGTCCGGACAGGTGGTTAATAGGGAGGCGTCGAGCAGCCATGCGCCGTTGCCGCCGGGAACCGGCGTCACATTGATCTGATCGTCGGGGTAGTCGGGCAGGGCGATCTTGAGATAAAAGGTCTTTTCCGCGTATCGCTTCAGCACGCCTTCCAGCGTGGCGACCTTGATCCCGGTGGCGGCCTCAAAGGCGGCGACCGGCGGTTCGCCATTTTGCAGCCGCGCGAAATAGGCGTTCAGATCCTTGGCGCGTTTGTCGTCGCTGAGCATGTAATGGGTCAGCAGCCACGCCTGCGCATAGAAACTCTCGATTTCCCACGAATCGTTGTTCTTGTCGCCGGTGAAGCCGAAATCGGGGTTAAGCACCTTGTCGAAGGAAATCCAGCGATCCTGCGACAGGGTGAAGTTGCGCTCCTGCGACATTTCGCCAATTGTGATCGCGCCCTTTTCCGGGTCGGCGGTCGACAGATATTCGGCGAATCCCTCGACGTACCAGGCCGGATAGTAGGTCCGGGCGTGCTGGAACATCACATAATGGCTGTATTCGTGCAGCAGGGTGATCAGGCTGGGATCCTGACCGTTCATGTCAAAATATTGCAGGCTGGCATAGGCCTGCGTCCCTTCAGCGCAATTGAAATAGACGCCGCCGACCTGTTTGGCGAAGCTGGGACGCACCTGAAGCATCTGATCGTTATCAGCCAGCAGATAGACGGTGAAGCGCGTCTGCGGCCCGGCGTCGGATGCGCCCAGCAGCATATTGGTCAGGGTGCGAAAAGCTTCAAGCTTCTTCACATAGAGCCGGGTCTTCTTCTCCGGCGCCTGACTGTAGATGGTGAAGTGCGCCGATTGCGCTTCGATCCAGTCAGCGGCGCGCACGGCGGCAGGCGTCATAAGCACAGCAAGCCCGGCCAACAGGCCCAGACTAAGTCGCGATACGGATGTCATGAGTGTCTCCCCCTTATTGGGGCAGACTGTAAATCAACCTGATCTTGGAGAAAAGGGGCTGTTACGCCCCGATCAGCCCCTGTTCGCTGAGCGTCGTCTTCAATTCGCCCGACTGGAACATTTCACGCACGATGTCGGCGCCGCCCAGGAACTCGCCCTTGACATAGAGCTGCGGAATGGTCGGCCAGTCGGAATAGACCTTGACGCCTTCGCGCAAATCGTTGTCCTGCAGGACATCGACGCCGACATAGTCGACGCCCAAATGATCCAGCACCTGCACGACCAGGCCGGAGAAGCCGCAGCGCGGTTGTTCGGGTGTGCCCTTCATGAACAGCACGACATCGTGGGTCTTGATGGTGGTGTCGATAAAGGCGTTGACGTCGTCGCTCACGCGGAATTCTCCTGAAATAGCTTTCCCCGCATATAGGCGAGGGCGGCGCGAAAATCCAGAGGCCGGAGCTTAATGCCCGCCCGCCGCGATCTGATGGTTGAAGCGCGCCATCTCGATCTGCGCAGAGACGGAGGAGGGCAGGACGCGTTCGGACACCGCGCACAGGGCTTCGATCTGCTGCGGGCTTTCGGCGTCGATAAAGACGCAAGACAGGCTCGGCTGGGACAGCGCATAGCCGAGGCACAGCTCCTCCGGCGTCCAGTCGGGCGTCTGGTGCAGGAAGGCGTGTGTGCCTGCGCCCGCCAGCGGGTTTTCCGGCTTGCCGCCGAACCAGCCGCGCCGCGCCGCCTTCGGCACGACGTCCGAAGCCTTGCGATAAGCGTCGGGGAAGAAATTGGCGCCGATGACGTTCATTTCGCTATGGACGGCCTTGTCGATCTGGCGGCGCTTGTCCCAGGTCGAATCGATGTCGAAACTGGTTTCGATGACGTTGAAATGGCCGCCCGCGATCAGCAAGGGCAGGTCGGCGGTCTCGCCGCGCGCGCCGGTGTAGCGCAGCATGCGCGCCTGTTTCAGGCTCTCCAGAAAGGACAGGGTGTCGGCGGGCAGGCTTAAGGTTCCGGGCGGCGAAAACATCAAAAGATCGAGCGCGTTCAGGCCCGATTCCTTGATGGCGGCGCGCAACCGCTCGCGTAAGGGGCGCAGGGCGTAGCCGATGCTGTCGCAGGCCTGTCCGGCCTCCTGCGCATCGACGCTGACGAACAATAGCCGCCGCTCTACGACCGAAAAGGCCTGCGCCGCCGCGCGCAGGAATTCCGGCGCCGTGGTGTCGAAATGGTAGGTGTTGACGCCGTTTTCCAGTCCGGCCACGATCAGCTTGGTCAGCAGCCCGAAATTGCCGCCGATCTTCAGCCGCGACAGTTTCAGACCAATGGTCGAAAGCGCCAGACCGGAATGACCGAAGGGACGATAGCGCATGACCTAACCCTCCCGGCCTGAACAGGCCGCGCAGGCGACGGTCGCTTTCGCGGGTCGGTCGGTGATCATGCTCGCTTCGCCAGAACAAGGGTCGCGCATTTCGCGTCGCGAAATACCGCCAAGTCTTGGCGGAAAACCGGTTAAGGGAGCTTTAAGACTGTTGCCGCGCAAGCCGATTTGGCGCTTGGCGGCGCCTGGGTTATGCTGCCTGAAACAGGAGGCGCGCGATGAAGCGGCTGGGTCTGATACTGGCTTTGGCTCTGGCGGCGCCAATGGCGCAGGCGCAAGGCTGCGCGCGCGATCCGGCGGCGGCTTTCAACGCCGCCCTGGCCGTCACCATCGGCGCCGTGCGCGGCAATGACCCGCAGGCCCTGCTGAACCAGATGAGCGCCGAAGGGGTCAGTTTCGGCGCGGAAGGCGAGGTCGTGTCGCTGGCCGAACTGCGCGCGCAGTTCGCCCACAAAACCGGACGCTATTGCGACCTGTTCGCCTGCAACGGCGCCGAAGGCCCGCTGCACCATCTGTTCGTCATGGGCCGCATCGACAGGAGCGTCGATACGCAACACGGACTGGCCTCGGTCTTCATCAACGCCAACAGCAATGACGAACTGGACCTCAGCTACAAACTCAGCCCGTCTTGCCGCTGGGAGCTGAACGGCATCAGCGCGCCCTAAGCCTTGCCCGCCATATAGGCCGGCAGCCACGCCTCATGTGCGCTGCGCAGACGCTCCACGCTCAGCGCCAGATGCGCATAGGTCAGGTCAGAACCGCCCGCCACGCCGATCACCGCCGCCGCAACATCCGCCTCCGCCGCCTGAGCGATGACGAGGTGCGCCGAAGCCTCCTCGACCGCGATCAGATAGCGCGCCTGATCCTCAGCGAAGCCGAACACATGGTCGTCGAGATCGGAGACATTCTTCAGCGCCAGACCGATCTTCGAGGCCAGGGCCATATCGACCGCCGCGTTCAGAAGGCCGCCATCGCTGAGGTCGTGAACGCCGCGCGCCACGCCCGACAGGATCAGGTCGCGCACGAACAGGCCATTGGCCTTTTCGACATCGAGATCGACTTTTGGCGGCGCGCCCGCCTCGACGCCGCAGACTTCGCGTAAGTACAGCGACGAGCCCATCTCGCCCTTCGTCGCGCCGATCAGGATCAGCACCTGTCCGGCCCTGACGGCGTTAAAGCCGACGCGCTGGTCATAGTCCTTGAGCAGGCCGACCGCGCCGACCGTCGGCGTCGGTGGGATCGCCTGACCGTTGGTTTCGTTATAGAGCGAGACATTGCCCGACACGACCGGGAAGTCGAGCGTACGGCAGGCCTCGGCCATGCCGTCGATGGCGCGCACGATCTGGCCCATAATCTCCGGCTTTTCCGGATTGCCGAAGTTGAGATTGTCGGTGATGGCGATCGGCTCCGAACCGACCGCGATCAGGTTGCGCCACGCCTCGGCCACGGCCTGCTTGCCGCCCTCATAGGGATTGGCCTTGACGTAGCGCGGGGTGCAGTCCGAGGTGACGGCCAGAGCCTTCTTCGTCCCATGCACGCGCACCATGCCCGCATCATGGCCGGTCGAGGAATCGGACAGGGTGTCGGCCATGACGTGCCGGTCGTACTGCTCCCACAGCCAGCGCTTGGAAGCCTCATCCGGGCAGGAGATAATCTTGAGCAGCGCCTCATTCAGGTCATGCGCGGGCGTTGCGCCATAGGGCGCCTCCATCGCGGGCTCGACCCACGGGCGGTCGTAGAGCGGCGCGTCGTCCGACAAAGGCGCCAGCGGCAGGTCGCACACGACCTCGCCCTTGTGCTTCAGCACGATATGGCCGGACGTATTGGTCTCGCCGATCACGGCGGCGTCGAGGCCCCATTTTTTGAAGATGCGGTAGCCGTCGTCTTCGCGGCCGGGCTTCAGGATGGCCAGCATACGCTCCTGCGATTCCGACAGCATCATTTCATAGGCCGACATGCCGGTTTCGCGCTGCGGAACCTTGTCGAGGTCGAGCGTGATGCCAAGCCCGCCCTTTCCGGCCATTTCGACCGAGGATGAGGTCAGACCCGCCGCGCCCATGTCCTGAATGGCGGCGACCGCGCCGGACGCCATCAGTTCCAGAGTCGCTTCGATCAGCAGCTTTTCGGCGAACGGATCGCCGACCTGCACGGTCGGGCGCTTTTCTTCTGAGTCCTCTGAGAATTCCGCCGACGACATGGTGGCGCCGTGAATGCCGTCGCGGCCGGTCTTGGAGCCGAAATAGACCACGGGCAGGCCGGGTTCCGGCGCGGCGGAATAGAAGATCTTATCGGCGTCGGCCAGACCCACGCACATGGCGTTGACCAGGATATTGCCATTATAGCCCGCGTGGAAATTGGTCTCGCCCGCCACGGTCGGCACGCCGACGCAGTTGCCATAGCCGCCAATCCCCGCCACGACGCCCTCGACCAGACGGCGCGTCTTCGGATGGCCCGGCTCGCCGAAGCGCAGCGCGTTGAGCAGGGCCACCGGCCGCGCGCCCATGGTGAAGACGTCGCGCATAATGCCGCCGACGCCCGTGGCCGCACCCTGATAGGGCTCGATATAGGAGGGGTGGTTGTGGCTTTCCATCTTGAAGATGCAGGCCTGTTTTACGCCATTTGGGCCGTCATCGATGTCGATGACGCCCGCATTCTCGCCGGGGCCGCAGATGACGCGCGGGCCGCTGACCGGGAATTTGCGCAGATGCAGGCGCGAGGACTTGTACGAACAATGCTCCGACCACATGACCGAGAAAACGCCCAGCTCGACATCGTTCGGCTCGCGCCCCAGACGGTCGAGAATGACGCTGTATTCCTCCGGCTTGAGGCCGTACTCGGCGGCCTTGTCGGCCATGGATTTCTGCGGTGCGGGGGCTGTGGTGCTCATGCCCGCGCATATAGGGGATTCAGGGGCGAATGTCAGCCGAAAATACGCGTCTTTCGCCATGCAGATTGTCATGATATCATTGCCATCACTGCTTGCTAGCATCCAAGGGTGCGATAGGAAAATTATCATGGCCAGCCTGACCATTCGCAATATCGACGACGCCGTTAAAGAGCGCCTGCGCCTGCGCGCGGCGCGACATGGCCATTCTATGGAAGAAGAAGCGCGCGTCATCCTGAAGCAGGCAGTGGGCGGCATGACGGGCAATGGCCTGTGGTCCCTGTCGCGACAACTGTTCCGGGACGGGCAGGGCGTGGACCTTGCCGCGCCGCCACGCGACAATGACAGGCCCGCGCCGGATTTCGGCGATCCGGCATGATCGTTCTGGACACCAATGTCGTGTCGGAGCTTATGAAGACCGCGCCCGATCCGCGTGTTCAGGACTGGCTCATGTCCCTCGACGCCGTACGGCTGACAACTACGGCGGTGACGGTTACGGAAATCGAATACGGTTTGCAGCGCCTGCCCGAAGGTCAGCGCAAAACCGCTTTGCAGGAGCGCTTCGCCGCCTTTGCGGAAGCAATGGCTGTTTTGCCGCTGGATGACGGTTCGGCGCGCCGCGCCGGGCAATTACGCGCCATGCGTGAGGTTGCCGGTAAACCGACGACGGCGTCTGACATGATGATCGCCGGCATAGCCGCCGTGGCGGACGCCATATTGGCGACGCGCAATCATAAGGATTTCGACGGCCTGCCTTTGCGGATCGTCAACCCGTGGCTGGGCTGATCACGCCGATTGCAGCGCGCCGACCAGGCTTTTGAACAAGGGCGCGCCGTCTGAGGAGCCAAGCGCGGGCTCGAACGCGCGGTCGGGGTGCGGCATCATGCCCAGCACATTGCCCGCCTCATTGATAATTCCGGCAATGTCGTTCACCGAACCGTTCGGGTTCTCGACATAGCGGAACACGACCTGATCCTTGTCCTCAATGCGCTTCAGCGTCTCGGCGTCGGCGAAGAAATTGCCGTCGCCATTGCCCTGCGTCATCCACACGGTTTGCTGATCGCCATAGGCGGTGGTGAAGCGCGTCCTGCGGTTGGCGATCGTCAACTCAATCGGCTTGCAGACATATTTCAGTTGCGCATTGCGTAGCAGCGCGCCGGGCAAAAGCCCCGCCTCGCACAGGATCTGAAAGCCGTTGCAGATGCCCAGCACCGACACGCCGCGCGCGGCCTCGGCCTTGACCGCCTGCATGACCGGCGACTGCGACGCCATCGCGCCGCAGCGCAGGTAGTCGCCGTAAGAGAAGCCGCCCGGAATCACGATCAGGTCGAGGCCGGAGGGCAGGGCGCTCTCCTCGTGCCAGACCATATCGACATGTCCGCCAATCGTCGTTTCAACCGCCGTCTTGCAGTCGCGGTCGCAGTTGGAGCCGGGGAAAACCAGAACGGCCGCCTTGAAACCCATATCAGGCCACCTCGACGCGGTAGGATTCGATGACCGTATTGGCCAGCAGCTTTTCGCACATGGCCTTCAACTCGGCCTTGGCCGCCTCCGGGTCGGCGCCGTCCATGTCGAACTCCAGCAGCTTGCCGACGCGGACATTGTTGACGCCGTTCCAGCCAAGGCCATGCAGCGCGCCCTCCACCGCCTTGCCCTGCACGTCCAGCACGCCGGGTTTCAGGAAAACGTGAACTTTCGCTTTCATCTTAGTTGATACCGCCTTCAATAACCTTGGGCATATCGCCCATGATGCCGAGGCGTTTGGCGACCTCGGTGTAGGATTCGATCACATTGCCCATATCGCGACGGAAGCGGTCCTTGTCGAGCTTTTCGCCCGACGCCGTATCCCACAGGCGGCAGGAATCGGGGCTGATCTCGTCGGCCAGGATAACGCGCGAGAATTCGCCTTCGAACAGGCGGCCATATTCGATCTTGAAATCGACCAGCGTAATGCCGACCGCCGCGAACATGCCGCACAGGAAGTCGTTGACGCGCAGGGTCATGGCCAGGATGTCGTCGATCTCCTGGGTGTTGGCCCAGTTGAACGCGGTGATATGCTCCTCGGTGATCATCGGATCGTTGAGCGCGTCGTTCTTGTAATAGAATTCGACGATGGAGCGCGGCAGCGCCTGGCCTTCGGGCAGGCCGAAACGCTTGGCCATCGAACCCGCGACGACGTTGCGGCACACGACTTCCAGCGGGATGATCTCGACTTCGCGGATCAGTTGCTCGCGCAGGCTCAGCCGCTTGATGAAGTGGTTCTGCACCCCGATCTGCGTCAGCTTGGTCATGACGAATTCGGAGATGCGGTTGTTGATGACGCCCTTGCCTTCAAGCTGCGCCTTCTTCTCGCCGTTGAAGGCGGTGGCGTCGTCCTTGAAATATTGCACCAGCGTGCCGGGCTCAGGGCCTTCGTACAGAATCTTGGCCTTGCCTTCGTAGATCTTCTTGCGACGGGTGGTCATCATGGTGTCCCGGTTAAGGCGCTTTACGCCAGCGGGCGCCGGAAAGGCGCGTGTGGAGCGCGTAAAAGCTGGGTTTGCGGCGCGCATCGAATATGGGGATGCGTTTCGCCGCCGCCAATATACAAAATCCATGCAAAAGTACAGGCCGCGGCCCGGATAAAACGCCGCGCCCTGAGCATTTTTCCCGACAGTTTGTTGCAGACTGACGCCGCGTCAGGAAAACGCGCCGGTCGTGACGGTTCCGGTTGCCTAAAATCAAAAGGAGAATTACAACCAAAAGACCCTGCGAGGTTCTCCTATATGTCCACGTCACACCAGCGTACCCCCGGCCCAGAGACCGCGCCGGACAGTCTTTCCGATCCTGCCGAGCAGCTTGAATTTCAGGCGTCGGGCATGCGCAACCGTATGCTGGCCCTGTGGGGCGCGGAAAAGATGGGCCTGAACGGCGCGTCGAGCGAAAACTACGCCGTCGCCGTCGAAAACATGGCGGGCGGCGCGCCGTCGGAGGAAGACGTGATTCGCAAGGTGCTGGGCGATCTGGTCGCCTCCAAACTGCCGGTGCGCGAATCGGAAGTGCGCAGCAAGGCCGAGGAATTCCTGGCCCAGGCGCGCGCCGCATTGCGGGGATAGGCGGATGATCAAGGCGCGGATCTGGCTGGCCTTAAGCGCTCTGGCGCTGTTGTCCGCCTGCGCCACCACATCCGACCTGACGCCCGAACCGCTGCCGACGCAATCCATCGACGCGCCGCCCCCGCCGCCGCCCGCGGAAACCGATAAGACGCCGCTCCCGACGCAGCCGATCGACGCCCCGCCTCCGCCTCCACCCGTAAGCGGAAGCTGATCAGCCGAACCGTCCCATGATCGAGAACCGCGGTCCCGCCGCATAGGGCGCGACGCTGGCGATGGAGCGCGGCTGATCGCCCGCGAACAGGGCCAGATCGTTCATGCGCGGCATGATCCCGCCTTCCAGATCGCCCGACGGCGAATGGAACAGCATCTGCCCGCCCCAGTC
>DATMTF010000227.1:0-5827 GCA_035565015.1 Asticcacaulis sp.
CGCCGCCGAAAACCGCCGCCGAGCAGCGCGTCGAGCGTTTGCAGGCGGCGCTGCGCGACAATCTGCGCAGACGTAAAGTTGCGCAGCCCCAGCCTGACCTGACCCAGCCCGACACGGACGACGCGCAAACCTGATCACGCAAATGCGAGCCTCATGGCAGCGCAAAAGTCGTTGCACGGCGCATAAGGTCATGTAGAACCGCTCTTTCCGCTGTGGTGCGGGTGAGTTGACGGAATTTCAGGTTTTATGGATCGCATCGCTATTGTGGGCGGCAGCCCTCTGTTCGGGGACATCCCCATTTCCGGCGCCAAGAATTCGGCCATCAAGCTGATGGCGGCGTCGCTGCTGACCTCCGAACCGGTGCGCCTGACCAATATGCCGCGTCTGGCCGATACGCGCCTTTTGTCGCGCCTGTTGCAGCGTTTCGGCTGCGGCGTCAGCGAGAGCGACGGCGAGGGCGGGCAGGAGATGCGGCTGCATACCCCGGAAATCACCTCGGCCTTCGCGCCCTACGATCTGGTGCGTCAGATGCGCGCCTCGTTCAATGTGCTGGGGCCGCTTCTGGCGCGCACCGGCCATGCGAAAGTGTCCCTGCCCGGCGGCTGCACCATCGGCGCCCGTCCGGTCGATCTGCACTTAAAGGCGCTGGAGGCGCTGGGCGCCCATATCGACATGCACGAAGGTTATGTCTTCGCCCAGGCGCCGCGCGGCCTGAAGGGCGGCGAGATCGAATTCCCCTTCGTCAGCGTCGGCGCCACCGAACACGCCCTGATGGCGGCGGTTCTGGCGCATGGAACGACCGAGATGAAGAACTGCGCGCGCGAGCCGGAGATCGTCGATCTGGCCGAATGCCTGAACGCCATGGGCGCGCGCATTTCCGGCGCCGGAACCTCCACCCTTGTGGTCGAGGGCGTGACCAGCCTGCATGGGACCGACTGGCCGGTGATCTGCGACCGTATCGAAGCGGGCACCTACGCGGTGGCCGCGGCGATGGCGGGCGGCGAGGTGCGGCTGACCAGGGTGCGTCCTGAACTGATCGCCATCCTGCTCGACAAGCTGGAAGCGGCGGGTTGTACGGTGCATCGTGGTTTTGACACCGTGACGATCACGCGCAAGGACGGCCAGCGGCTGAAGCCGGTCGATGTGACCACCGACGTCTATCCGGGCTTCGCCACCGATTTGCAGGCGCAGTTCATGGCGCTGATGACGCTGGCGGACGGCGAATCGACGATACGCGAGACGATTTTTGAAAACCGCTTCATGCACGTGCCGGAACTGGGGCGGCTGGGCGCCGACATATCGGTCAGCGGCGGCGAGGCGGTTGTGCGCGGGGTGTCTGAGTTGCGCGGCGCGCAGGTGATGGCGACGGATTTGCGCGCCTCGGCCTGTCTGGTGATTGCGGGCCTGGCGGCGCGCGGCGAAACCATCGTCAACCGCGTCTATCACCTCGACCGCGGCTTTGAAAATCTTGAGGGCAAGCTGTCGGCCTGCGGCGCGCAGGTGCGCCGTCTCAAGGGCGACTCGTCGATCCCGGAAGAGGAATAGATGTTCGGCTGGGGCAAACCGTCAAAGCCTCTGCGTCTGATCGCGGAGGCGCCGGAGGATGTGGCCGCCGTTGCGGCGCTGGTTCAGGACGCTGCCTTACGCGCGGGCGACCTCGCCTACGACGCAGAGGCGCGTCATTTTACTGTGACGATGAACCGCTTCTGTCATGAGGCGGTCGCGCGTCGTCCGGGCGCGGCCTTGCGCGCGCCGTCCGCCTTGCGCATCGCTTCGGTTCAGAAGATTCAGACGCGCGGCTTCGATCCCAAAGCCTTGGCGGCGCCGCTTTGCCTGCTCGACATCGCCGTCGAAACCCTTGAGGCGCCCGCCATCGCCCTGACATTGCGCTTCGCAGGCGAGGGGGCTAAGGATGTGCGCATCGAAGCCGAATGCGTCGATCTGACCCTGCTCGACCTGGCCGCGCCGCGTCGTGTGCGGTCGGCGCCCAACCATCAGACGGATTAAGCCATGCGTCTCGCCAGTATCGACATCGACGAAAACAGCCTTGCGGCGCCGTCCGACCAGATCGAACACGAACGCAAGGTGGCGATCTTCGACCTGATCGAGAAAAACAGCTTTACCCCCGAAGGGGCGGAGGAGGCAGGCGCGGAGGGGCCGTTCGACCTGCGTCTGGCGCTTGAGGACAACCGGCTGGTGTTCGAGATCGGCGGCTCTGGCTATGCGCGCAAGATTCTGCTGTCGCTGACGCCGTTCAAGACGACGCTGCGCGATTACCGGATGATCTGCGAAAGCTATTATGAGGCGCTGAAAAACGCCACGCCCGCCCAGATCGAGTCGATCGACATGGGCCGTCGCGGCATTCACAATGAAGGCGCCGAACTGCTGACCGAACGCCTGAAGGGCAAGATCGACATTGATCATGAAACGTCGCGCCGTCTGTTCACGCTGATCAACGCCCTGGTGCGGAACTGATCGGCAATATTTGCCTATATTTATGATTTTCTTACATTTTTGTGAGACTTAGCCGTTCATTTCGGGTTCATCTACATGGCCTGATTCCGGCGGAAAGCGGACCTTTGGCCTCGGCCGCGAATACCCTAAAACGACCTCGGAAAGGCCCCACGAAGGTCAGGGGGCGTCTTCATATTTCAGTCAGGCGACGAAACGATCGCCGTAACGAACTATGGAGCACATTATGAAGAAGATTCTCATCATCGCTGCGGCGGGCGTCGCTGCGTCTCTGGCCCTGACGGGCGTCGCTTCGGCTCAGGATGTCGGCCATGTCTATGGCTCGCTGGGCTATCAGAACAGCAATAACGACAAGACCGATTCCAACCTGGGCAGCGTCGATGCGCGCGTCGGCACGAAGCTGAACCGCTATTTCGGCGTCGAGGGCGAGGCCGCCTTCGGCACGAATCATGACGACACCGCCGCCGGTCGCTACAAGCTGACCAATAAATGGGGCGCCTATGGCGTCGGCTATCTGCCGGTGTCGCAGAATTTCGACCTGATCGGCCGCGTCGGCGTCTCCGACACCGATCTCAAGGCGCCGCCCGCCGCCGGTAAACTGGAGCAGGGTACGGCCCTCGATTACGGCGTCGGCGCCCAGTATCACCTCAATTCGGACTATGCGTTGCGCGCCGACGTGACCAAGTCCGACTTTAACGGCGACAAGGGGTCTTCGACCACCACCTCGTTGAACCTCGTCAAGAAGTTCTGATCTCCCCCCGTCAGAAGACTTGATGACAACGCCTCCCGTCTTGCGCGGGGGGCGTTTTCGCATTGTCCCCGGCCATTAGGGCTTTTCTCAAGAAAGCTTTGGGTATAAGGGGGGCGCCTATCCTATACACCCGCGCCCTGAGTCTGCCGTGACCGGGCCGTCCGTCGAGAGGCCGAATGGCAAAAGAAGAACTGCTGGAATTTCCGGGAACCGTTGTCGAACTGCTGCCCAACGCCACATTTCGCGTGAAGCTTGAGGACAGCGGCCACGAGATCATTGCCCATACGGCGGGCAAGCTGCGCAAGAACCGCATCCGTGTGCTGGCCGGGGACCGTATTCTGGTGGAAATGACGCCTTACGATCTGACTAAGGGCCGCATCACCTACCGCTTCCGGTAAGGCTGTGGCAGACGCCGCGCCGTTTATTCTGGCCAGCGCCAGCCCAAGGCGGCGCGATCTGCTGGCCCTGATCGGCCTGACGCCGGACCTCATCGCCGCCGCCGATTTCGACGAATCCCCTTTGCCGAAAGAAACGCCCGCGCGGCTGGCCGAGAGGTTGGCCGTCGATAAGGCGCGCTGCGTGGCCGCATCGCACGCGGGCGGCGTCGTGCTGGCCGCCGATACGGTGGTGGCCATGGGACGCCGCGTACTGGACAAGGCGGCCAATGATCAGGATGTGCGCCTGTGCCTTGAGATGATGTCCGGGCGCGGCCACCGCGTCTATACCGGCGTTGCGGTCGTCGCGCCGGACGGGCGGCTGTCGTCGCGTCTGGTCGAGACGCGCATCAGCTTCAAACGCCTGAGTCAGGCCGACATCGACGCCTATATCGCCAGCAACGAGGGCGTCGGCAAGGCGGGCGGCTATGCGATTCAGGGGCTGGCGGGCGCCTTCGTCACCCATCTGGTCGGCTCTTACACCGGCGTGATGGGGCTGCCGCTCTATGAGACGCGTTGTCTGCTCGAAGGCGCGGGGCTGCGGGCGTGATCCAGCTCGCCTATGAGAGCCGGTTCGGGCTGGCGCGCGGCGCGCTGCTGGTTAAGGGCCGTCCATTTCTTTATCAGGAAGGTTTGGAAAACGATCCGGCGCTCGATCGTCTCGGCGTCGTCTCGCTGGCGCGCCTGACCGCCAAGGCGGGCGGCATGGCGTTTCTGACCCTGGCCGACGGCGCCGAGGCGATTCTGGACGCGCAGCAGGAGGTTCTGGCCAGATTGCCGGAAGGCGCTGCTGTCGAGATCGAGATCGCCGCCGAGGCGCGGGCGGATAAGCGGGCGCGGGCGCGGTTTCTGAAAGTGGGGCAGGGGGCATTGCGCCGCCTGTCGCCGGTCGAGTCTTTACGCGAGCGCTTGCTGGCGCAGGCGGGCGATGTGGCGCCGCTGGACGATCCCGAAGCGCTTGACGCCGCCGAGGCCGAGGCTTTGTCGCCCTCCGGCCCGATGACGGGCGGCGGTTATCTGAGCCTTGAGCGCACGCGCGCCCTGATCGCCTGCGACGTCGATGCGGGCGCTGGCGAGGGCGTTCTGACGCCGCGCGCCTTTGCAAAGGCATGTAACGAGCGCGCCATGGCCGAACTCGCGCGCCGCCTGCGTCTGAGCGGGCTGGCCGGGCTGGTCGTGGTCGATCTGATCGGCAAACGCCATGATGGCGCGCGCCTGACCGGCCTCCTGCGCGAGGCGTTCGGCGACGAACCCATCCAGATCGGCGCTCTGGGCAAGTTCGGGACTTTGGAATTTGTCCGTCCGTGGGCGGCGGCGCCCCTGATGGACCGGCGCGACGATCCGTTGCGCCACGCGCACCTGTTGCTGCGCGAGGCGGCGCGGCGCGCGGAGCCTGGAAGGTTCCTGACCTTGCGCGCGCCTGCGACGACATTAGATAGGGTGCGGGCCCTACTGGCAGGGTCGCTCGATCCGCTGGCGGCGGTGATGCGGCTGGAGAGCGCCACGCAGACGGAGGTGATGCTGACATGACGGTTCGTAAATGCGCGCGCTGCCGCCAACCCTATGAAGACGCGCCCGAAATCGGCGTCAATGCGGCGAAATCCTATGCGCCCTTCTGTTCCAAGCGCTGCGCCGATGTCGATCTGGTCCACTGGCTGAAGGGCGAATATGTCATCGACGGCGCGGGCGGTCTGGCGATTGACGAAGACGATGGCGGCGCCGATGCGCCGGCTCGCGATGAGGATGGGGATAGGTTCTGATTTTTTCAGAAATTGCGCTGGTCGGGGCTGGACAAGGCAAAAACCCTCGCCTATAGACCTGCCTCCGCAACGGCGCTGGCGAAAAGCGCGCTGATCGCGACAGGCCTGGATAGCTCAGTTGGTAGAGCAGCGGATTGAAAATCCGCGTGTCGCTGGTTCGATTCCGGCTCCAGGCACCACTCCTTTCCTTAAATTTAGTCGGCATGAACGCCATTGGCCTGAGTATCGCCATGCGTGATTCTCCATCCACGGCTCGCGAGAATTGAACGCCATGCGGCTCAACATGTGGGAGCGGTAACATTGTTCGCCATAGCCTTCAGGTTGTGCGGCGAGCCGAACCGCTCGCCTTCTGAGCGTCACAGGACAGTTTCGATGAATTTTTTTCATTCGAGCCGCTTAAAAATTTTTAC
>DATMTF010000228.1:0-2026 GCA_035565015.1 Asticcacaulis sp.
CTTCGCCTCGACCTATCCGGTTCTGGGCGCGCTGAATCTGATGGGTTTGACCAGTCCGCAAAGCGCCATCCTGTCGGCGGTCATCTTCAACGCCCTGATCATCATCGCGCTGATCCCGCTGGCGCTGAAAGGGGTCAAGTACCGCCCGGCGCCCGCCGCCAGCCTGTTGTCGCGCAATATGCTGATCTATGGACTGGGCGGCATTGTCGCGCCCTTTATCGGCATCAAGCTGATCGACATGGCGGTCACCGCCATCGGTCTGGCGTAGAAGGAGTCCTCTCATGAACGCCTATATTTCCACTTTACGTCCCGCGCTTGTCGCCACGATGCTGTTCACCGTGCTGCTGGGCGGCGTCTATCCGGCGGTCACGACGGCCGTGCTGCACGTCAGCTTTCGCGATCAGGCGCAGGGCAGCCTGATCCGCGATCCGTCAGGCCGGATCGTCGGCTCGAAACTGATCGGTCAGAACTTCGATCACTCGCGCTATCTGTGGGGCCGCCTGTCGGCGACCTCGCCCACGTCCTATAATGCCGGCGCTTCGTCCGGCTCGAATTTCGGCGTCAACAATCCTGCTCTGCTGGCAATGGTCAAGACGCGCATAGCCGCTCTCAAAGCCGCCGATCCCGACAACAGAGCGTTGATTCCCGTCGATCTGGTCACCGTCTCCGGCTCCGGCCTCGATCCGGAGATCAGCCCCGCCGCCGCCGCCTATCAGGTCGCGCGCATCGCCAGGGCGCGCGCCGTCAGTCCGCAGACTGTGCGCGACGCTATCGCGAAATCGACCAAAGGCCGCACCTTCGGGATTCTGGGCGAACCGCGCGTCAATGTGCTAGAGGTCAATTTGAGACTGGATGGCCTTTTGACGTGATGACGGACAACCGCCCCGATCCCGACAAGCTGCTCGCCCTCGTCCGCAAGGACGGGGGCGAAGGCGCGTCCGGCGCCTCGCGGCGCGGGCGCTTGAAAATCTTTTTCGGCGCCTCGGCGGGGGTGGGCAAGACCTTCGGCATGCTGTCCGAGGCGCGCGCCCGCCGCCGCGAAGGCCGTGACGTTGTGATCGGCGTGGTCGAGACGCATGGCCGCAGCGAGACGGCGAACCTGATCGAGGATATGGAGCTTGTGCCGCGCAAAGCCATCGAGCATCGCAGCGTCGCCATGACCGAGTTCGATATCGATGCAGCGCTGGCGCGCAAGCCGTCGCTGATCCTGATCGACGAATTCGCCCACACCAATGCGCCGGGATCGCGCCATCCCAAGCGCTGGCAGGATGTCGAGGAGCTGCTCGACAACGGCGTGGACGTTTACACCACGCTCAACGTCCAGCATCTGGAAAGCGTCAACGATCAGGTGGCGCGGCTGACCGGAGTGTGGGTGCGCGAGACCGTGCCGGACCGCGTATTCGACGCCGCCGACGAGATTGCGCTGATCGACATTCCGTCCGACGAGCTGTTGCGCCGCCTGGCCGACGGCAAGGTCTATGTCGCTGAGGGCGCCAGCCGCCGCGCCGCCGATAACTTCTTCAAGAAAAGCAATCTTCTGGCGCTGCGCGAACTGGCCCTGCGCCGCACCGCTGAGCGCGTGGACGCCCAGAGCGACGAGCTGAGCGCGGCCCTGGGGCGCGATGAGCCGCAACTGGGGCAGAAGATCATGGTCCTGATCGGGCCGGACCCGTTATCGACGCGGCTGATCCGGCACGCCGCCCGCATGGCCAAGGGGATGCGCGCGCCCTTATGCGCCGTCTATCTGCAAGGCGAGCGGCACGAGCGGCTGGGCGAGCAGGCGCGCGACCGCATCGAACACTATCTGCGTCTGGCCGAAAATATCGGCGCGCGCATTGTGCGCCTGACCGGCGCGCGCCCGGCGCGCGATATCCTGGCCTATGCGCGCCAGAACGGCTTCACCCGCATTGTGGTCGGTCATCGCAAGCCGCCTTTCTGGGCCTTGTGGCGGCGGTCGTTCGCCCAGCAACTGATCGAGAACGGCGAGGGGCTGGAGATCGCCGTGCTGCATGGCGACCGCGCGCGC
>DATMTF010000229.1:0-1948 GCA_035565015.1 Asticcacaulis sp.
AGCGTTTCCCCAAAAAGTGGTTCCACTTTTTGGATAAGGAAGAGCGAACTTTAGGGCCGGGGGCTTATCCGTTCAGCTATCGTAATCCAGCCCGAACTGGCTATAGAGGGCGCGATCGTCGCTCCAGCGTTCATCGACCTGCACATGCAGGAACAAATGCACGGGCCGGTCCAGCAGTACAGCTAACTCCTCGCGCGCCTTCTGACCGATCCATTTCAGCGTCTGGCCGCCCTTGCCCAGCACGATGGCGCGCTGGCCGTCGCGCTCGACGAAGATGCTCTGTTCGATGCGCGCCGAGCCGTCGGGCATGTCCTTGAACGCCGTCGTCACGACCGCCGCCGCATAGGGAAGCTCCTCGTGTACGCGCAGGAACAGCTTTTCGCGCGTGATTTCGGCGGCCAGAATGCGCACCGGCGCGTCGGCGGCCTGATCTTCCGGGTAGAGCCATGGGCCTTCGGGCATGCGCGCGGCCAGCATCTGCGACAGGTCCGCCACGCCCTGCCCCTTGTCGGCGGAAATCATCAGCACGTCGCTGAACACGCCGGTCTTGAACAGGCCGTCCGCGACCGCCAGCAGGTTCTCGCGCTTCAGCAGGTCGATCTTGTTGAGCGCCAGGATCGCCTTGGCGCCGCTCTTTTGCAGCCCCTCGATAATGCTCTCGACATCCTCGACCGCCTTGCGGTCAGCGGGCGTCGGTTTATCGCCGCCGGAGGTTACCGCCACCTGCGCCGCCGCATCGACCAGCAGCACGATGGCGTCGGCGTCCTCGGCGCCGCTCCAGGCCGAGCGCACCATGGCGCGGTCCAGCCTGCGGCGCGGCTTGAAGATGCCTGGCGTATCGACCAGCACCATCTGCGCATCGCCCGCGATGGCGATGCCGCGCACCGGAAAGCGCGTCGTCTGCACCTTCTGCGTCACGATCGACACCTTGGTCCCGACCAGCCGGTTCACCAGGGTCGATTTCCCGGCGTTCGGCGCGCCGATAATGGCCACGAAGCCGCAGCGCTGCGCGGTGGAAGTCGTTTCGGTCACGATAGGTTGTCTCTTTCAATCAGGCCCAGCGCGGCGGCCTTCTCGGCCTCCTGACGCGAGCGTCCTGTTGCGGTCTGCGGCGCCAATCCCTCGACGACCGCCTGCATGGTGAAGCTGGGCGCGTGGTCCGGCCCGCGCCGTTCGATCAGTGTATAGACGGGCGCGCCCTTGCCGTGCGCCGCCGCCCACTCCTGAAGATAGGATTTGGGATTGGAGCGCGAAACATTGCCGCTGTCTCTAAGCGCCTTGGTCCACAGGGGTTTGAACACGCGATCGACCTCGGCATAACCGCCGTCGCAGTAGAGCGCGGCCATGATCGCCTCGCAGGCGTCGCCCAATATGGTTGGATTGTTACGCCCGCCGCTCTTGGTCTCGCCCGCCGCCAGTCGCAGCGCCGGGCCGACTCCGATGGCGCGCGCCACATCGGCGCAGGTCTCGCGGCTGACCAGGGCGTGAAAGCGGCGCGACAACTCGCCTTCGCTGGCGTCGGGAAAGGCCTCCATCAGCGCCTCGGCGATCATCAGACCCAGCACACGGTCGCCGAGAAACTCCAGCCGCTCATTGTCGGCCATCTTGCGCGCGCCCTCGGCCACACTGGCGTGAGTCAGGGCCAGCTCCAGCAGGTCCGCATTCTTGAAGCGGTAGCCGAGCCGGTCCTGAAGGGCCTCGATAGCCTGATGACGTTGATTGTGCGCGCGGGCGGTCATCCGCCAGCGTTTACATCACCCGCCCTTTCAGAGCAAAGGCTAATGTTCTCAGGAAAAAACCACGGAAAACACGGAAAGCACGGACGGTTCCGGTAAAGCTGGCGAATAGCGCGGTTTAAAAGCAAAAAAGACGCGGCCGGAAGCCGCGTCATCACCTGTCGCCACAATAAGCCGAAAACCGGAAAGCCGAAGTTTGCGCGTCATTGCCG
>DATMTF010000230.1:0-7690 GCA_035565015.1 Asticcacaulis sp.
CAATAATGAAAAACCCGCCGGAGCGCTCCGGCGGGTTTTTCATTATTGATCCTTTACGCCCGCGCGCCTTAGCTGAACCGTTCGCCGCACGACAGCGTTTCGTCGGCGGCGTAAAGGTGGGGCCATGCCGCTGGATAAGACCGTAACCGCGTCGCCGGTTGATCTTTACCGTTCCGTATTCGATTCCGCGCTGGAGGGGCTGTTCGCCATTGATCGCGACGGCATGGTGACCCTGTGCAATGCGCCCGGCGCGGCCATGCTGGGCTTTGCTGCGGCGGACGAGGCGACGGGCCTGCACATGCGCCGCCTGATGGCGCGCAAAGACTGGCGCGCCGACGACTGCGATATCCTCAAGGCCGCTGAGGGCCACGCCTGTCATCAAAAGGTCGGACGCTTCCGCCGCCGCGACGGCTCGGATCTGCTGGTCGAATACCGCGCCGCGCCTCTGCGTCAGGACGGCAGGCTGATCGGCGCGACGTGCAGCTTTATCGACATCAGCGAACGCGAGGCCAGCCGCGCCCAGGGCGAAGATGCGCGCCGCCGCGTCGATCTGGCGCTGGCGGCGGGCGCGCTGGCCGGGGTGTGGGAATGGGATTGCGAACGCCAGCTCGTGTTTGGCGATGCGCGCTACCTGCAAACGCTTGGCCTCAGCGACGCAGCCTGCACGGCGCAGGGCCTGAGTATGGAGCAGGTCATGGCCGTCATCCATCCTGACGATCGCGACCGGATCGCCGAGGCCGTCGCGCGCGATCTGGACGGGGACGGGCCATGCCGCAGCGAATATCGCATCCTGCGCCCGGATGGAAGCTGGCGCTGGGTCGAGGCCAGCGGCGTCGTCAGCCGTGATCGTCATGGCCAAGCCTTGCGCTTTTCCGGCATATTGATCGACACGCATGAGCGCCGTCAGGCCGAACAGGCGCTCAACGAAGCCCATAATCAACTCCGTCTGGCGCAGCGCGCGGGCGGCGTGGTCGGCATGTGGGTCTGGGACTTGCCGCGTCAGTTGGTGACCGGCGACGAAGGCTTCGCCAGCGCCTTCGGGATTGCGCCGGAGGCGGCGAAAGCGGGCGTCCCCTTCGCCGATATGGCCCCGGCTGTGCATCCCGACGACCTGCCGCGTCTCGAAGCGGCGGTGCAGAAGGCGCTTCAGGGCGAGCTGTGCCAGATCGCCTACCGGGTGCGCGACGGCGACGACTGGCGCTGGATCGACTGCACGGGCAAGGCCGAGATGGACGAAAACGGCGCGCCGGTCAGCCTGAGCGGCGTCATGGTCGATATCGACGCGCGCCGCCGCATCGAACGCGCGCTCAACGAAAGCCACCAGCATTTGCGCATGGCGCAGGCGGCGGGCGGCATCGGCGTTTTCGTCGTCCCCACCGGCAGCGACGACATGCAGGTCTCCGATGAGTTCTGCCGCCTGTTCGGATTGCCGCCGACCGACCGGATACCGGTCGATACGGTCAAGGCGCTGGTGCTGCCGGAGGACACAGAGGCCCGCTCGACCCGCGCCGATCGCGCCGAGGGCGCGACGCCGTCGGAGGCTGAATACCGCATCCGCCGCGCCGACGACGGCGAGATGCGCTGGATTTACAGGCGCGGCGAATTCGTGCGCGACGAACGCGGACGCCCCTCGCACATGCTCGGCATCGTGCAGGACATCACCGGGCGCAAGCTGGCGGCGCTGCGGCTGAAGGAGAGCCAGGACTATTTCAAGCTGATGCTGGACAGCGTGCAGGACCACGCCATCATCACGCTCGACCAGAGCGGGCGCATCGTGCTGTGGAACCCCGGCGCGCAGGAAATCTTCGGCTACAAGGCCGCCGAGGCGGTCGGGCAGGGCTTTGAGCTGATCTTCACCGACGAAGACCGCGCCGCGGCCGCGCCGCGCGCCGAACTGGCCGCCGCCGCCATACATGGCCGCACCCACGACGAACGCTGGCATCAGCGCCATAATGGTCAACGCTTCTACGCCTCCGGTTCGCTCACCGCCATGCGCGACGACGAAGGCCGCGTCTGCGGCTTCATCAAGATCGCCCGCGACATGACCGAACAGCAGAGGGCGCAGCAGGCCCTGATGGAGGCGCGCAACGCCGCCGAGGCCGCCAGTCTGGCCAAGAGCGAATTCCTGGCCAATATGAGCCACGAAATCCGCACGCCGATGAACGCCATTATCGGCCTGTCGACGATTCTGGCCAAGAGCCAGCCTCTGACCCAGCGCCAGGACGCCTATATCCGCACCTTGCAGACCAGCGCCGACACGCTGCTGGCCCTGATCAACGACCTGCTCGACATTGCCCGGATCGAGGCGCGCTCCATCGAGCTGGAGCATATTCCCTTCACCTTCAGCCGTCTGGGGCAGGAGATCGGCGACATGCTGGGCGTGCTGGCGCGCGACAAGGGGCTTGCCCTGCGCATCGACGACAGCGCGGTGGCGGGCCGCGCCTATCTCGGCGATCCGACGCGCCTGCGCCAGATCGTGATGAATCTCGGCGCCAATGCGGTCAAATTCACCGAGAGCGGCGAGGTCGAGATCGTCTTTCTGCGCGAAGCGATGGCGGATGGACGCGATCTTGTGCGCATCCGGGTGCGCGATACAGGCGTCGGCATCGCGCCGGACAAGATCGACGAGATTTTCCAGAAGTTCACGCAGGCCGATTCCTCCATCAACCGCAAATATGGCGGCGCAGGGCTGGGCCTGGCCATCACCCGCACCCTGTGCGACATCATGGGCGGCGACATCCGCGCTACGAGCCGCGTCGGCGAAGGCTCCGTCTTCGAGGCGACCGCGCCCTTCGCCATCGCCGATGCGAAAACCGTCGCCGGGGCCGATCTGTCCCTGGCGGCGCGCGCCGAACAGAGCGTCGCGGTCAGCCGCCAGCCGCGCATTCTGCTGGTCGAGGATCATGAGCCGAATGTGGTGGTCGCCTCGGCCTTTCTCGAAGAGTTCGGCTTCGCCGTCGATCTGGCCGCCAGCGGTCGCGAAGCCTATGAGCGGCTGGCGGACGCGACCTATGCGGCCGTGCTGATGGATGTGCAGATGCACGACGTCAACGGCCTGGACGCGACACGCATGATCCGCGAACGCGAGGCGCGGGAGGGGCGCGCGCCGGTGCGGATCATCGGCATGACCGCCCACGCCCTGGCCGGCGATCGCGAGCGCTGTCTGGAAGCGGGCATGGACGACTATATCTCCAAGCCCTTCCGTCCTGAAATGCTGAAAACTAAGCTTACGGACGCATAATGCAATTTTAAGTTGCGGCGCATAAATTGCACGCTGACGCAGCAGCGGAGGCGGTATGCGATTACGGGACATCAGGCGTGAGGATTATGCGGGCGTCAACGCTTTGTGGGAGTCCGTCTGGTGGCCGACGCGCAGCCGCGCCGGTTGGGACTGGCTGGCGCAAAACCCGGCAGCGCTGGCCACGAAAGCGCCGCTTGGCTGGGTGATCGAGGAGGATGACGGCGCGCTGGCCGCGGTTCTGGGCGCCTTGCCGACGCGGTTCTGGCGCGGCGAGGACAGCGTCTATGGCCTTTCCGGTCACTCGCTCGTCGTCCGTCCGAATCGGCGCGGCGCCAGCCGTCATCTGATCGAGCGCATCATCGCCCAGCCGGGTTTTGCATTTTGCTACACCCTGAACGCCAATGCGCTGTCGCACCGTCTTTATGGGCGGTTCGGTTTCGTCACGCCGCCCGGCGCGGTAGCGGACCGTAAGCTGAGCTGGATGCTCGACCCGCTGGCCTGCCTGACGGCGCGCGGCCTGCGCAGCGCGCTGGAATCGCGTCCCGGACTGGCGCGGCGTTTAGGCGAGCTCTTGCAGCCCGGACGGCGCTTCTGGCGCGCATCGTCGCTGCGTCTGCCTGAGAGGATTGTCGAAATCCGCCCGGACGCGCTTACCGATACGCTGGCCGCCGCGCTCTATGCCGACTTCTGGTCGCGCCTGCGCGGCGAACGCGACTGGCTGGCGGACCGCAGTCCGCAGACGTTTGGCTGGCGTTGCGCCGACCCGGACCTGACCACGGCGCCGCTTGCGCTGGCCTATGTGCGGGATGGCGAAATGCTGGCCTTCGCCAGCGCCATGTTCGCCAAGGAAAATCCGATCGAACCGCTGGTGCTGGAGGTCATCGACCTGCAGGCTCTGGCCTGTGCGCCGCAGGCGATCGGACGGCTGATGGACGCCCTGCTGGCGGCGGCGCGTCAGCGCGGCGCGGCCAAGCTGCGCCTGTCCATGTACGGCCCGGACCTGTTCGACCGCCTCGGTCGCCACGCGACGACCGCGCGCGTCGAAGGCGGCTGGCCGCACGCGCACGTGCGCGCCTTAGGCGCGACGCCGCAGGGCTGGTCGCCGACCCCGTTCGACGGCGATCTGTTTATGAGCCTGCGACCGCCGCCGCTTGCGCTGCGTCAATCCGCCTAACCGGTTTCGTGAATTAAATTCATTTGTCTTCCCGGCGCGCCGCCGTAAAGTAAGCTTCCAAAAGCAACGGGATATACGCGGCCATATGACGCATATCGATCTGTCGGCCAATGCCGCCTTTCTGGCGGGGTTGCATATCCATCCGCTCTACGCCCTGTCGGGTCTGCTGGTCGGCGCTCTGGTCGGCCTGACCGGCGTCGGCGGCGGATCGCTGATGACGCCGATTCTGGTGCTGCTGTTCGGCGTGCATCCGGCGACGGCGGTCGGCACGGACCTTCTGTACGCCGCCATCACCAAGGGCGTCGGCACGGCCATTCACGGCACGCGCCGCACCGTGGACTGGCGGCTGGTCGGGCTCTTGGCGCTCGGCTCGATCCCGGCCACGCTCCTGACCCTGTTCGGCATCGAGCATTGCGGCAAAAGCGCCGCCATGTCGTCGCTGATCACCCATGTCCTCGGCTACGCCCTGTTCCTGACGGCGGTGATGCTGCTGCTGCGCGGCCGCATCCGCCGCTACGCCGAACGGCAGCAGGCCGAAGCCCTGGCGGCGGGGGCCGACGAAAACAAGCTGCACATGCGCCGCATCGCCATGACCATTGTGGTCGGCCTGGCGCTGGGCTTTCTGGTGTCGCTGTCCTCGGTCGGAGCGGGCGCCCTGGGCGTGACGGCGCTGATCCTGCTCTATCCGCACCTGCCGACCGTGCGCATTGTCGGCTCGGACATCGCCCACGCCGTGCCGCTGACCTTCCTGGCCGGCGCCGGTTATTTCTTCCTGGGCAAGGTCGATGTCTCGATGCTGCTGTCGCTGCTGATCGGCTCGATCCCCGGCATTATCGTCGCCAGCCTGCTGGCGCCGCGCCTGCCGGAAAAGGCGCTGCGCGTCATGCTGGCGGCGGTTCTGGCCCTGGTCGGGTTTAAGCTGGTGACGGCGAGCTGATTATTTCGCCACGTCGCAGGCGATGGCGACCGGCTTGGTCTTGGCCGCGCTGACCGGGCCGTTGAAAATGCTGCAATCCAGCACATTGGCGACCCCGGCGGTCGGATCGAGATAGGCGCGCACCGTCACGGCGGTCGAGTCCGTCTTGATATTGGCCATCATGGCCGGGTCGATGACGTCGCCCCTGATCGTCACGGTCTGGTCCGAGCCGTCGATGCTGGCGAAGGCTTCACCGAGATTGATATGGCCCTCTTCGTCGGCCTTGGCCGCCGTCGCCTCGGTCGGCAGGCCGTAAAAATAAGCATCCACCACAGCCTTCTTGCCCAGTTCTTTCAGCTTCGCGCTGGCGGCGGGCGTGAAGCTGACCGCGACGTCGAAGCCATTGGCCGAGGCCTTGGGCTGGCCGCACTGGGTCAAGAGCAGGCCGGTGGCGACAGCGGCGCCGGCGGCGATGGCGGCTTTAACGAGGGTGGCGGCGCGGGGCATGATGACGTTCATGGGATCGAAAAATCTCAGGTTTTCAGCAAAGCGCTGTCATAAATCATTCATGACATGAAGGCCAGCCCTTTGGCCGGACGATTATGTCACATCGCAGACCAGCGTGATCTGGCGGCTCTGCGCCGTCGCGACATAGTCCTGAAAACCGGTGCAATCCAGATCGTCACGCGGCGCCGTCACCTTGAGCTGCGCCAGAACCTTGCCCCCGGCGACGCCGTCGAGTGCATGGGCGGGCGCGTCGGCCAGATCGAGCGCAAGCTGGGCTGAGACCGGATAGGTGACGCCGTTAAGCGTCACCGGCGCGGGCGCCAGTTCCGGCGATGCGTGCGCAACGCCCAGCGCAATCACGCCATTGCGGTCAACCTGGCCTTGCGTTGCCGCCGTCGGCAGGCCGTAATAACGCGCGTTCACCGTCAGGGTCTCTGGCCGCGCCTTCAGCCGCGTCACCGCCTTTTCCGTCAGAACGAGCCGCGCCGTGAACCTGTAGGGCGGCGGCGGCGGCGCGGATGGCGCGGGCGTCTGAGTCGACGACTTCTGGCAGGCCGCCAGCGCCAGAACGGCCAAAATCCCGCAAACCAGCCGCATCTTCATGCCAAAGGCCCCTTAAACCAGTCCCTGCCCCATAATCTTCAGCGCCGGCGTAAAGGCCGGACGCGCGTCGGGCAGCTTCACCGTCAGCCCGCCCAAACCTAGCTCGAAATCGAGCGGCTGGCCATGCCCCAGCAGTTCGACGCGCTCGACCTTGCCCTTGCGCTGCGCAGATCCGGCCTGCATCGACGTGATGACCACAAAGCCGCTGTCCGGCCAGTCCTGCGCCATCGCGTACAGCACGCCGTCCTTGGTCGTGAAACGAATGTCCTCATAGCTGAACGGCTTGGCCTCGCCCTCATTCATCATGCCCGTCGGGGCTTTGAAAGGGCCTTCGCCATAAATGTCCCACGGGCGGGTGGCGAAGATCGCCTCGCCATTGACCGCCATCCATCCGGCGATGTCCTCGACGATCTTTTCTTCTTTCTCGTCGATCGAACCATTGCCGCGCACCGGGATCGACAAAAGCAGGTTGCCGTTCTTCGACACCACGTCGCACAGCCGCTGGATCACGTCCTTGGCGCTCTTATAGCCGTTGCGCTCATAAAGCGGACGGTCGTAGTGCCAGTTGCCGATGCAGGTGTCGGTCTGCCACGGGATCGGTCGCAAACTGTCGGAATAGCCGCGCTCGACATCCTCGGTAATGGCGCGCCTTTGCAGGTCGCTGAGCTTCTTGCCGGTGGCGACGACCTCCACCTTGCCATGCCATTTCAGGCTCTGATTGTAATAATAGGCCGTGGCGTCCAGCCCCGCCTGCTCCAACGGCAGGGCGGTGTCGTCATAATAGACGAGATCCGGCTGATACTTGTCGATCAGGTCATTGGAGCGCGCCAGCCACTTCTTGACGTAATAGGGATCGTTCGGCGGGACCGTCTCCAGCCACTGCCCGGAATGGGCGTCGGTATAGGCGTTCATCGCCTTGATCGTATCGATGCCGTCGGGCGCAACCATGTCGCCATGCGGGCCGGTGTACAGCTCCTGCGGATCGTAGCCGTCCCACCACTGGCCCTTGCCGTCCTCTTTTTTCAGCCGATATGCGTCATAGCGCAGGCCGCGCACCGGGCCTTCGGGATCGTAGCCATAGGCGGTCTGCCACCAGTGCCAGGCGTGCGCCATATGGTTGGAGACGCCGAAACGCAGGCCCTGATCGCGCGCCGCCTTGGCCCAGCCCGCCATGGTGTCCGTCTTCGGCCCCAGCTTGGTGACGTTCCAGGCCTGATATTAGGAATCGAACATGTCGAAATTGTCGTGG
>DATMTF010000231.1:0-5020 GCA_035565015.1 Asticcacaulis sp.
TTCCGGCCATAATTTGCGATAAAGCGAGCGTTTTCCCACCCCCGCCCGCGCAAAAATCCACCACCTTCTGCGCCCCCGGCAGCACGCCCGCCGCCGCGATGAAGGCGGCCAGTTGCGAGCCTTCGTCCTGAATTTCAATGAGGCCGCTCTGATAGGCGTCGAGCTTGACCAGATTGGGCGGCGGTTCGGACGGCAGGCGTACGCCAAAAGCCGAAAACGGCGTCGGTTCCGGCGACAGCCCCTCTGCGCGAAGAGCGTCCAGCATGGCCTCGCGCGTGGTGCGCAAACCATTGACTCGTAAGCCGATCGGGGCTCGCGGCGACATCAGCGACGTCGCCTCTGAGGCCCAATCTTCGCCAAACTGCCGCTTGAAGCGCTCGACCACAAATGCAGGCAGGCCAGATCGGACCCAGTCCGGCGCCTCGCCCTTGTCTGCCGTCAGCCGCTTGCGTTCGGCGTCAGTGAGCGGCGCCGGACCATAGCCCTGCCCGCTGAACAGGGCTTCGATTTCACCCACAGGCAAACCGTCGATCAGAGCCAGCGAGCCCAGCACCAGGGCGCGTCCAGAGCCGCGTTCCGGGGCTTGCATCGCCCACAACAGGCGCTGCTTGGCGCGCAGGCAGCGATAGACGCGGTCGGCGATGGCGCGACGGTCCTTGGAGCCGGCGTAACGGTTAGCCTGCCCCCAGCTTTTCAGCACCGCCTCGGCGGTAGCGCGCGTGCCCGCAAGCTGGTCGAGAATCTCGGCGGCGGCTTGTAATCGGGCGGCTGGGGTCAAACGAAAATCCTAAATAAAAACAGATACAAGGCACATGACGACGCCCGCCATCGACGCCACCCAGACCAAAGAGCGGACGCCGATGACGCCAAAGGCGTACAGCGGGATATAGAGGATGCGCGCCGCCAGATAGAGGCGCGCGCCCCACAGAGACAGGTCCGAAGACCTGTGCAGGAAGGCCAGTACGATCACCGCCACAGCGAAGATGACGAAGGTTTCTCTGAAATTGGCGAAGGCGCGCTCCAGACGCTCTGCCAGCATGCCCTTGTCGAACGGCGTATCGCGCGGGCTGGCGTTCCACATCAGATAACCTTTGCGCGGCAATGCCGCCATAGGCGGCAGGACAAGCATGACGAGGCCCAGAACAGCCGCCCAGACCAAAACCCAGAGTTCATACGTCATGCTCGTCTCCTTTGAAAACCTACTGGCGGTAGTTTGGCGCCTCCCGCGTGATCATCACGTCATGGACATGGCTTTCGCGCAGGCCCGCGCCGGTGATGCGCACGAAACGCGCGCGTTGCTGGAACGCTTCGATGGTCGGAGCGCCGACATAGCCCATAGCAGCGCGCAAGCCCCCGACGAGCTGATGCACAACCGGACCGATCGGCCCCTTATACGGAACCTGGCCTTCGATGCCTTCCGGCACCAGCTTCATGGAATCGCGCACCTCCTTCTGGAAGTAGCGATCCGCTGAACCGGACGCCATCGCGCCGACGCTGCCCATGCCGCGATACGACTTATACGAACGGCCCTGATAGAGGATCACCTCGCCGGGCGCTTCTTCGGTTCCGGCAAACATCGAACCGAGCATGGCGGTCGAGGCGCCCGCAGCGATGGCCTTGGCCAGATCGCCCGACAGCTTGATGCCTCCGTCGGCGATGATCGGCACGCCGGAGCCTTCCGCCGCGCGCACACTGTCCATAATGGCGGTCAGTTGCGGCACGCCGACGCCCGCGACCATGCGCGTGGTGCAGATCGAACCCGGCCCGATGCCGACCTTGACCGCATCGGCGCCTGCGTCGATCAGGGTGCGCGTCGCCTCATAAGTGGCGACATTGCCCGCAACGATCTGGACCTTATTGGTTTCCTTGCGCAGACGCATGACGGCCTGCGACACCAGGCTGGAATGGCCGTGGGCGGTGTCGATCACCACCACGTCCGCGCCCGCCTCGACCAGCGCCATCGAGCGCTCGAAACCGGCGTCGCCGACCGTCGAGGCGCCGCCGACCAGCAGACGGCCCGACGAATCCTTGGCGGCCAGCGGATAGGCCTGCGCCTTCTCCATGTCCTTGACGGTGATCAGGCCGACGGCGCGATAGGCGTCATCGACGACAATGATGCGCTCGATGCGGTGACGCGCCATCAGGGCGCGGGCTTCGGCCAGATAGTCCTGATCGACGCCTTCGCGCACCGTGATCAGATCGTTCTTCGTCATCACCTCGGCGGCGGTTTTCGAGCCGTCGCCTTCAAAGCGGATGTCGCGATTGGTCAGTATGCCGACCAGCCTGTTCGTCACGCGCTCGACCACCGGAAAGCCGGAGATCGAGCGGCGGGCGATGATGTCGCGCACCTCGGCCAGCTTGGTGTCGAGATGGATGGTGATCGGGTTGATGACCATGCCCGATTCAAAGCGCTTCACAGCGCGGATTTCATCGGCCTGCTGCTCGTTCGTCAGGTTGCGGTGGACGATGCCCAAACCGCCCGCCTGCGCCATGGCGACGGCTAAGCGCGCCTCGGTCACCGTGTCCATAGCCGAGGACACGAGCGGAATGTTCAGATTCAGCGTGCGGGTGAAGCGGGTCTTCGTATCGACCGAGGTGGGCGTCACGTCCGAGGGACCGGGCTCCAGCAAAACGTCGTCGAAGGTTAGGCCTTCGCGTATATCCATAAGGGACTCTCCATTTTGCGGGTTGTTCCTATGGGAATCGTCGGGACAGGTAAAGACCCGGCTGAAAAATAATTGTTTCAAACAGTAAGAAAGCCGCGATCAGCCCCCCCCCGATCAGCCTTTGAAGCCGGTCGCCACGATATAGATTTCGGACGAGTCGGCTCGGCTCGATTTCGGTTTGAAATGCTTGACCGTCTCAAAACGCAATTTCAGTTTCAGCAGCAGGTCTTCGGTCTCGCCGCCCTGAAATGCCTTGGCCGCAAAGGCGCCGCCGGTTTTCAGGTTGCCGAGGGCGAAATCCGAAGCCATTTCCAGCAGGCTCATAATCTTCAGGTGATCGGTCTGGCGATGCCCGACCGTATTGTGCGCCAGATCGGACAGCACCACATCCGGCTTGCCGTCGAGCATGTCCATCAAACGCGGTCCGATAGCCGGATCGGTGAAATCGGCCTGAATCAATTCCGCGCCCGGCACGGGATCGACGGGTAAGAGATCAACGCCGACGACTTTTGCCGCGCCGCGCTGAATCGCGACCTGCACCCAGCCGCCCGGCGCGCAGCCGAGATCGACCACCCTGGCGCCACGATGCAGCAGATGGAAGCGCTCATCGAGTTCGATCAGCTTAAACGCCGCGCGCGACCGCCAGCCCTCGGCCTTAGCCTTCAGCACGAAGGGGTCGTTCAATTGCCGCTCCAGCCATTTGGCCGACGAGGCCGTGCGCGTCTTGGCGGTCTTGACGGCGGTGTGGCCCTTGGCGCGGCCGGACAGGTTGCCGCCTGTCGGCGGCTTGACCATACGGCGGCGCGGTTCGTTCTCAGATGAAGGCGGCTTGTGACTCATACGCCACTCTATACCGGGAATTGCCGTCGCTGCGCAAAACAGAATTTCGCCTGACGCCATGATCGGGTAGGCTGTTATACAGCCGGAAGGAGAGTCGCGCATGAAACGCACCGCCCTGATCATAGCCGCCGCGACCTGTCTGAGCTTGAGCGCCTGTAACGGCGCGCCCGCCGATCAGCCCTCGCAGGCCGTCGCGCCCGCCAGCGCGGCGACAGTAGACGACAACGCGCCGCTCACGGTCTCGACATCCTCGGCGTCGATGGCGGCAACCTGCCAGACGCAGATCGGCGACGCCGCCGCGCAAAGACTGGTCGAACGCTGCCTCGCCGTCTCTCCCGCAACGCATCCGCCCTGCAACGCGCAAAACACCTGCGAGATGATCCAGGGCGAGATCGACCGCGCCTGCGCCATGTATGGGCCGGGCGAGACCAGACCCAAGGAATGTGCGGCTTGAACGCTTAGGGTTTGTTTTCGGACATAGGATCGCCTATGTGAGGGCGACACGCTTTCCTAACAGGAGTTCCCATGTCCGAAGATCCCGAAAACACCCTGATCCTGACGCTCGACACCGGACCGGTGACGATCCGCCTGCGTCCTGATCTGGCGCCCAATCACGTCGCGCGCATTAAGGAACTGGCGCGCGAGGGCTTTTATGACGGCATCGTCTTCCACCGCGTCATCCCCGGCTTCATGGCGCAGGGCGGCGATCCGCAGGGTCAGGGCTTCGGCGGCTCCGGCAAGAAGCTCAAGGCGGAGTTCAACAACGAGCCGCATGTGCGCGGCGTCTGCTCAATGGCGCGCTCGCAAAACCCGGACTCGGCCGACAGTCAGTTCTTCATCTGCTTCGACGACGCGCGCTTCCTCGACCGCCAATATACGGTCTGGGGTCAGGTCACGGACGGCATGGAGCATGTAGACGCCCTGCCCAAGGGCGAGCCGCCGCGCACCCCTGGCAAGATCGTCAGCATGAAGGTGCAGGCGGACCTGGCTTAACCACGTTATTTAAGCCCATATTTACGGGCCGGCCCGATCATCGCGCATCAGTTGCAGAGTATGAGCACCCCGATGCGTTCGCGTTTCACCCTGATGATCGACCGGCCCCATCGCCTGATTATAATTCGTTTGCATGACCTGAGCCATGCGGACGGCGCCGCTCCCGATCTGATCGACGCGCTGGCGACGCTTGAGCAAGCCTGGCTTTACGATGTCCTGTTCGATTTCCGCCGTTATGAGGTGGAACTGTCACGAGACTATCTCGCCTTCCTGACGCAAAAATGGAACGCCATGACCCACGGTCGCGATCAGGATCGCTGCATGGCGCTGGTCAGCCGCGATTATGACCTGAAGCGCCGTTTGCAGGGCATGACGGACGTCATGCCGGGACGCGCGATCAAGATTTTCGAGGATTTCGATGAAGCGTTGGACTGGATCAAGGGCGGCTCCGATCTCTGTGGCGGACACCGCTTGTTATTGGCCAGCTAACCCGGCGTTAAATAATCGCATGACACAGTAAG
>DATMTF010000232.1:0-1782 GCA_035565015.1 Asticcacaulis sp.
GTACCCAGGCCACGCAGGTTAAGGGTCGAGGCGCTCGAAATATTCGTGTTCGCCGTGTTGGTTCCCGATGCGCCGAACACGCCGGGGTTCTGCCCGCCGGAGAAGTTTTCCGGCAAGGCGCGCAGGACGTCGCCGACTTCAGCATAGCCAGAAGCCTGAATGTCGGCGCGGGTGACCGTATGGACCGGCGCGGTCGGATTGCCACCGCGAATATGGGTTCCCGTGACAATCACTTCTGTCGGCGCCTCGCTTGTCCCAGAGGGCGCATCCGCCTTGAGCGACACCGTCGTGTCCGTCTCCTGCGCAATGGCAAGGCCGCTACCAACCAAGAGGCGAGCCAGGGCCTCATCCCGGCGCATCGTCCCCACCACGGCGGGCGCGCGTAAGTGTGCGGCGACCTCATAGGGGAAGAGTATCTGGCAGTGGGTTTGGCGCGACAGATCCGTCAGGGCCTGGGCCAGGGTCTCGGCGGGAAGCTCGATGGCATAGGTCGCGCTCTGGCTCTGCGCTGAGGCGCTGAACGCCATGGACGCGCCCAGAAGGGTTGTCAGCAGCGCGAGCGCCGAGGTGCGGGTTTTGAAAGCTCGAAGGTGGATGTGCATGTTACGTGCCCCTTATGTCCCGACGCGTCTATGCGCGTCACAGGACTAAGGGCCGTCACAAAACTGTCGCCTCAGGTCCGGTCGAAAATATTTTTCAAAACATCATCGCGTCAGATGGATGACACCATCGGCGGAAACGTGCGAGCGAACCGAAAAGCTGGCGGCCAAGGCGCTGAGAAAGTCGCCTGGATCCTGATTGGTGAAACGCCCGCCGAGCCGGATGTTCGCCAGGGACGGGTCGTCGATCACGATTGGGCTGGTCAGATAGCGGTTGAACTCGAAGACGACGTCGGCAAGGGACTGCCCGTTTAGGACCAGCTCGCCGCGCCGCCAACCGGTGCGGAAATCGATGTCCCCTTCTCCCAAAGCGCGCGTCTGAACGCCGGCAGGCGTCACCATGGCCTCCTCGCCGACCTGAGACGTCACCGCTTGCGCGCCGGATCCAATGTGCGCGACGCCTCGCAGCACAATGACCTTCAGGCGTCCATTTTCGAGATGCGCGTCAATGTCGCCATCCGATACGCGCACCGTTTGCCCTCCTCCGGTCAAAACCAACGGCGCATGACGCGGCGATACACTGGCCCGCACCTCACCGCGCGCAAGTCGGACCTTCCAGACCGAGCCTGTTTTCGTCCAGCTCACGCATGTGTTGGTGTTGAGGTCAAGTTCAGCGCCTTGCCCCAGGGTGAGACTTTGCCGCCCTCCTACTGGGGTTTGCGCATGGGCGCGATTGCGCGACATCATCCAGAGACCAAGGCCCGCGCCTGCGATCGCGACCAACGCGACTTGCAGCAGACCACGACGCGTCAGCACTGTTCGGGGCTCCAGATCAGGATCCTCCTCCTCGACCTGTCCGGCAAGGCCCTGCAGCAGATCGTCCGTCGCGGCGATACGCGCAAAGGCGGCGGCATGCCGCGGATCCTCCGCGCGCCAGGCGTCAAACGCGTCGCGATCGGCCGTTCCGGAATCAAGGCGCGCCAGCCAGAGAGCGGCGGCCTCGTCAATGTCCGTAGCGGAAGAGGATAAGGGTTCAGTCACAATAGACATCCAGACTGCGCCAAAACCTGGCCGCCACAGACTACGGAATTGATGAAGGATCGTCTATTCGTGTCGTCCAAATTCGGCGCTCGAGCGAATATTCCCGGTTGAACCCGGATCCTCCCGGTCGCGTAAATGAGCA
>DATMTF010000233.1:0-8527 GCA_035565015.1 Asticcacaulis sp.
CCTTCTGACGATCATCTGTTCGGTGTCTATTCTCGCGCGCCCATCGCGGTGGAACGCGGCGAAGGCGTCCGACTGTATGACCGATCGGGCCGCGTCTGGCTGGATTTCGTGCAGGGCATCGCCACGAACGGCCTCGGCCACGCCGCGCCGGTTCTGGTTGACGCCTTGAAGGCGCAGGCTGAAAAGCTGTGGCACGTTTCTAATATTTTCCGTATCCCCGGTCAGGACGAACTGGCCGAAAAGCTGTGTGAAAAATCGTTCGCCGACAAGGTGTTCTTCACCAATTCCGGCACGGAGGCGATCGAGTGCGCGCTGAAGCTGACGCGTAAATACCATGCCTCGAAGGGCCAGCCCGAACGCATCGACGTGATCGGCTTTTCCGGGGCCTTTCATGGCCGCTCCTATGCCGCCGTGACCGCCGCAGGCAATGAGGCCTATCTTGAAGGCTTCGGCCCGCGCCTGCCTGGCTATGTGCATTTGCCGTTCGGCGATATGGACGCGGTGCGCGAAGCCGCCGTCCGTCCGACCGCCGCCGCCATCATCATCGAACCGGTGCAGGGCGAAGGCGGCCTGCGCGACCTGACGCCGGAACAGTTGCGTGAACTGCGCGCCATCTGCGACCAGTACGGCCTCTTGCTGATCTTCGACGAGATCCAGTGCGGCATGGGCCGCACCGGCAAGCTGTGGGCCTATGAATATTCGGACATCACGCCGGACGTCATGACCGTGGCCAAGGCGCTGGGCGGCGGCTTCCCGATCGGGGCGTGCCTGGCCACCGAGGATGCGGCGTCAGGCATGGTGGTCGGCTCGCATGGCTCGACCTTCGGCGGCAATCCGCTGGCCATGGCCGTGGGTCTGGCGGCGTTCGGCGAGATATCGAAGCCGGAGCTGCTCGACAATGTCAATCGCGTCTCCGCCTATCTGCGCCAGCAGATGGAGGGGCTCAAGGCCGCCTTCCCCGACATGATCGTCGAGGTGCGCGGCAAGGGGCTTCTGACCGGCATGAAGCTCATTCCGAACAACCGCGAGATCATGGCGCTGGCGCGCGACAACGGCCTGCTGATCGCGGGCGGCTCGGACAATTGCGTCCGCCTGCTGCCGCCGCTGAACGTCACCGAGGCCGAGACGCGCGAAGCTATCGGCCTGTTGGAAAAGACCTTTATCGCCGCGCGCGAAAAGCTGAAGGAGGCCGTCTGATGACCCGGTGCTTTCTCGACATCTGCGATCTGACCTCAGACGAGTTGCGCGCCATTGTCGATGACGCGCACGCCCGCAAGGCCGCGCGTCAGGGCTGGCCCAAGGGCCGTGTCGACGCCGACGCCCCGGCGGAAGACCGCGTGCTGGCCATGATCTTCCAGAAGAATTCGACGCGCACGCGCTTCTCCTTCGACGCCGCCATTCGGCAACTGGGCGGCGACGCGATCATCTCGACCGCTTCCGACATGCAGCTTGGCCGCGGCGAGACGATCGAGGACACGGCGCGCGTCCTGTCGCGCATGGTCGACGCCATCATGATCCGCGCCAATGACCACGAGGACGTGCTACGGCTGGCGCGCGCGGCGACGGTTCCGGTGATCAACGGCCTGACCAACTTTTCGCACCCGTGCCAGATCCTCGCCGACATCCAGACCATCGAGGAGCATCGCGGGACCATTGCGGGCAAGAAGCTGGCCTGGATCAGCGACGGCAATAATATGTGTACAAGCTTCATCCACGCCGCCGCGCGCTGCGGCTTCGAGCTGGCCATCGCCTGCCCCGACGCCTATCGCCCGAACCCGCAGGCCCTGGTCTTCGCCTCGGAATCGCGCGCCAAGGTGACGGTAAGCAACGATCCGGCGATCGCCGCCAAGGACGCTGACGTCGTGCTGGCCGACACCTGGGTATCGATGGGCGATCTCGATCACGACGAACGGCTTGCAGCTTTCGAGCCCTATCAGGTCAACAGCGCGCTGATGAAGCTGGCCAAACCCGACGCCCTGTTCCTGCACTGCCTGCCCGCTCACCGCGGCGAGGAGGTGACGGACGAGGTCATCGACGGCCCGCAATCGGTGATCTGGGACGAGGCGGAAAACCGCATCCACGCCCAGAAGGCCGTCATCGCCTGGTGTTTTGGCGCGTAAATAAGGCGCAAGGCCCCGGACGGACTTTGGCGCGGCCGGAACTTTGCGGTCCGGCCTACTCCTCAGGCGGGCGCCACAGTTCGATGGCGTTGCCCTCCGGGTCGTGGATGCGCGCGAAGCGTCCGGTTTCGGGCGTGTCCCATTCCGGCCTGGTGATCACCTCTATGCCCGCAGCGCGCAACGATTCCAGCAGCGGGTCGAGCGCATCGACGCGGAAGTTCAGCATGAACGCCTTGTCGGCGGGGAAGTAGTCGGTGTCGGCCTTGAAAGGCGCGATCAGGCTCATGCCCGCCTGCTGACTCCATATGCCGCCGACATCGACGCCGAGATGCGTCCTGTACCAGTCGCATAAAGCCGCCGGGTTTTGCGCGCGGAAGAACAGGCCGCCTATGCCGGTGATCGCCATGATGAAACGCCTCCTTCAGGAGCCGTCATCCTAACCCGTACCGGCGCGGTCGAAAAGAGACCGCAGCGCTGCGTCGCCGCCACTTTTTACCGCTTCTTTATCGGGCTTTTCGTGGACGAAATCGCCGCGCGGGGGTAGAAGGTTTGCGCCCGCCTTCGGGGCGTCGCTTGCGCGGCTGCAAGACCCTGTGCGTCTGCGGCTTCCCGCGCGATCCCGAATTGGCGCTTGTCATCGTGACCAGCGGGCGGGCGAACGTGAAAGGATATGGCCCATGTCGGCTATTGACAGCTACAAAACGAAATCGACCCTCGCGGTCGGCGATAAATCCTATGCGTATTACGATCTGAAAGCCGCCGAGGCGAACGGCCTCGACGGCGTTTCTCATTTGCCCTACTCGATGAAGGTGCTGCTGGAAAACCTGCTGCGCAACGAGGACGGGGTCTCGGTGTCGAAGGACGACATCGCCGCCATCGCCGCCTGGACGAAGAATAAGGGCGCGGTCGAGCACGAAATCAGCTTCCGTCCGGCGCGCGTGCTGATGCAGGACTTCACCGGCGTTCCGGCTGTGGTGGACCTCGCCGCCATGCGCGACGCCATGGTCAAGCTGGGCGCGGACCCGGCCAAGATCAACCCGCTCAACCCGGTCGATCTGGTCATCGACCACTCGGTCATGGTCGATTATTTCGGCCATCAGGACAGCTTCGAGAAGAATGTCGAGCGCGAATATGAGCGCAATATCGAGCGCTATAACTTCCTGCGCTGGGGCTCGTCCGCCTTCAACAATTTCCGCGTCGTGCCGCCCGGCACCGGCATCTGCCACCAGGTCAATCTCGAATATCTGGCCCAGACCGTATGGACCAATGTGGCGGATGGCGGCGAAGTCGCCTATCCCGACACCGTGGTCGGCACCGATTCCCACACCACCATGATCAACGGCCTGTCGGTCCTTGGCTGGGGCGTCGGCGGCATCGAGGCCGAGGCCGCCATGCTGGGCCAGCCGATCCCGATGCTGATCCCCGAAGTGATCGGCTTCAAGCTGACCGGCCGTCTGGCCGACGACGTCACCGCCACCGATCTCGTCCTGACCATCACCCAGATGCTGCGCAAGAAGGGCGTGGTCGGCAAGTTCGTCGAATATTTCGGCGACGGCCTGCAACACATGACGCTCGAAGATCAGGCGACCATCGGCAATATGGCGCCCGAATACGGCGCGACCTGCGGCATCTTCCCGGTCTCGCAGGCGACGATCGACTATCTGACCAAGTCGGGCCGCGCCCCTGAGCGCGTCGCCCTGGTCGAGGCTTACGCCAAAGCGCAGGGTATGTGGTACGATCCTGAGCATACCCCGATCTTCACCGACACGCTGGAGCTGGACCTGTCGAGCGTCGAGCCGTCTCTGGCCGGGCCCAAGCGTCCGCAGGACCGCGTACCCTTATCGCAGGTCTCGACCGAGTTCGCCGCGGCCCTCGCGGGCGAATTCGGCAAGGCGGGCGAGGAGGACAAGCAGGTCGCCGTCGAAGGCGCGGACTTCACCGTCGGCCACGGCGATGTGGTCATCGCCGCCATCACCTCCTGCACCAATACTTCGAACCCCTCGGTGCTGATCGCGGCGGGCCTCTTGGCCAAGAAGGCGCATGAGAAGGGCCTGACGGTCAAGCCGTGGGTCAAGACCTCGCTGGCGCCCGGCTCGCAGGTCGTCACCGACTATCTCAACGATTCCGGCCTGACGCCGCATCTCAATGCGCTCGGCTTCAATCTGGTCGGTTATGGCTGCACGACCTGCATCGGCAATTCAGGCCCCCTGCCCGACGCGATCTCGGCGGCGATCAACGCCAATGATCTGGTCGCCTCGGCGGTACTGTCCGGCAACCGCAATTTTGAGGGCCGCGTCTCGCCCGATGTGCGCGCCAACTATCTGGCTTCGCCGCCCCTGGTGGTCGCCTATGCGCTGGCGGGTTCGACCAAGATGAACCTGCGCGAAGAGCCGCTCGGCACAGGTTCGGACGGCCAGCCGGTCCTCCTGAAGGACATCTGGCCCACCAAGGCCGAGATCAAGGAACTTCAGGACCAATTCGTCTCCAACTCCCTGTTCGACAAGCGCTATTCGGACGTCTTTAAGGGCGACGAACACTGGCAGGCGATCAAGGTGTCCGGCGGCCAGACCTATGACTGGGATCCGGCCTCGACCTATGTGGCCAACCCGCCCTATTTCGACGGCATGACCATGACGCCGGACAAGGTGACCGATATTGTCGAAGCGCGCGTGCTGGGCATTTTCGGCGACTCGATCACCACCGACCACATCAGCCCCGCCGGCAATATCAAGAAGACCTCGCCCGCCGGGCTTTACCTGTCCGAGCATGGCGTGCCGGTGACGGAGTTCAACTCCTACGGTGCGCGCCGCGGCCATCACGAAGTCATGATGCGCGGCACCTTCGCCAATATCCGCATCCGCAACAAGATGACGCCGGAGATCGAAGGCGGGGTGACCAAGCACTTCCCGTCGGGCGACGTCATGCCGATCTATGACGCGGCCATGCGCTACAAGTCCGAAGGCCGTTCGCTGGTCATCTTCGCGGGCAAGGAATACGGCACCGGCTCGTCGCGCGACTGGGCGGCCAAGGGCACGCGCCTGCAAGGCGTGCGCGCGGTCATCGCCGAATCGTTCGAGCGCATCCACCGTTCCAACCTGGTCGGCATGGGCGTCCTGCCCTTGCAGTTCAAGGTCGATGGCTGGTCCAAGCTGGGCCTGACCGGCGAGGAGATCGTCACCATCCGCGGTCTGGAAAACCTGCAACCGCGCGCCGAGCTGATCGTCGAGCTGTTCCGCGCCTCGGACGGCAAGGTCGCGCGCTTCCCGGTGCGCTGCCGCATCGATACGCCGACCGAGCTGGAATACTACAAGAATGGCGGCGTCATGCCGTTCGTGCTGCGCAACCTGGCGCGCGCGGACTAAGCGTTTCCACTAGTCGCATCAAGCCCGCCGTCGAGAAACCGACGGCGGGCTTTTTTGTGCGCGGAGGACATGAAAAAGGCGGCGCACCGGAATGCGCCGCCTTGTCTTGCCTCATCGCCAAGCCTCAGTAGCGATAATGCTCCGGCTTGAACGGGCCTTCGACCGCTACGCCGATATAGTCGGCCTGCTCCTTGTTCAGCACGGTCAGCTTGGCGCCGAGTTTTTCCAGGTGCAGCATGGCGACCTTTTCATCGAGGTGCTTGGGCAGGGTATAGACCTTCTTGTCGTAGTGCGAACCGCGCGTCCACAGCTCGATCTGGGCCAGGGTCTGGTTGGTGAACGAGGCCGACATGACGAAGGACGGGTGGCCCGTCGCGTTGCCGAGATTCACCAGACGGCCTTCGGACAGCACGATGATCTTCTTGCCGTCCGGGAATTCGACATGGTGGACCTGCGGCTTGATTTCGTCCCACCTGTAGTTGCGCAGGGCGCTGATCTGGATTTCGGAATCGAAGTGGCCGATATTGCAGACAATGGCGTTGTGCTTCATCTCGCGCATGTGTTCGAGGCGCAGCACGTCCTTATTGCCGGTGCAGGTGACGAAGATGTCGCCCTGGCCCGCGACCTCCTCGACCGTGCGCACCTCATAGCCTTCCATCGCGGCCTGCAGCGCGCAGATCGGGTCGATCTCGGTGACGATGACGCGCGCGCCGCCATTGCGAAGCGAGGCCGCCGACCCCTTGCCGACATCGCCATAACCCAACACGACCGCGACCTTGCCCGCCAGCATGACGTCAGTGGCGCGGCGGATGGCGTCCACCAGCGATTCGCGGCAGCCATAGAGGTTGTCGAACTTCGACTTGGTCACCGAGTCGTTGACATTGATCGCCGGGAAGGGCAGCTCGCCCTTCTGCGCCATGGCATAGAGGCGATGCACGCCGGTGGTGGTTTCTTCCGATACGCCGGCGATCGCCTTGGCGATGGCCGAATAGAAGCCGGGCTTTTCCTTTAAGTAGCGCTTCATCACCTTATAGAGCGCTTCTTCTTCCTCATTGGTCGGATTGTCGAGGAGCGACGGGTCTTTTTCGGCCTTCGGACCCAGCACGCACAAAAGGGTCGCGTCGCCGCCATCGTCGAGGATCAGGTTCGGATAGCCGCCATCATGCCACTCGAAAATCTTATGCGCATAGTCCCAGTATTCCTCCAGCGTCTCGCCCTTGACCGCGAAGACCGGCGTGCCGGTGGCGGCGATGGCGGCGGCGGCGTGGTCCTGGGTCGAGAAGATGTTGCACGACGCCCAGCGCACCTCGGCGCCCAGCGCCTGCAGCGTCTCGATCAGCACCGCCGTCTGGATGGTCATGTGCAGCGAACCGGCGATGCGCGCGCCCTTGAGCGGCTTGTCCTTGCCGAACTCTTCGCGCGTGGCCATCAGGCCCGGCATTTCGCCCTCGGCGATCTCGATTTCCTTGCGGCCCCACGGAGCCAGAGAAAGGTCACGGACGATGTGGTCGGGCATGGGCGGGAATCCTGTTACGAATGAGATTTTCGCCCTTATAGCGGCTCAAGACCTCTTATGCAATAAAGACATAAACATATCTTTATATGGAGACCCGGCCTTGAAAACCGGTTTGACCATGGCCCCGAAGGCGGGCTAAGTCAGCGGCTGGTTTTACGGAGACCGCCGCCATGGCCGACACCCTGCACACTGTCCCCCCGCACACGGTCATTGCGCGTCACGACTGGACCAGGGCCGAGATCGCCGCCCTGTTCGACCTGCCGTTCATGGAACTGATCTATCAGGCCGCCAGCGTGCATCGCCAGAGCTTCGATCCGTCGGAGGTGCAGTTGTCGCAGCTACTGTCGGTCAAGACGGGCGGCTGCGCGGAAAACTGCGGCTACTGCTCGCAGTCGGCGCATTTCGACACCGGGCTGAAGGCGTCGAAACTGATGCCGGTCGATGAGGTGCTGGCCGCCGCCCAGGCCGCGAAGGACGGCGGGGCGCAGCGCTTCTGCATGGGCGCGGCGTGGCGCGAACTGAAGGACCGCGACGTCCCGGCCCTGGCCGAGATGGTCAGCGGCGTCAAGTCGCTGGGGCTGGAGACATGCATGACCTTAGGCATGTTGCGGCCCGATCAGGCCGTGGCGCTGAAAGAAGCGGGGCTTGACTATTACAACCATAATCTCGACACCTCGCCGGAATATTACGAGTCCGTGGTGACGACGCGCAGCTACGCCGAAAGACTCGACACCTTGCAGGCCGTGGCGAATGCGGGCATGAAGACCTGCTGCGGCGGCATACTGGGTCTGGGCGAAAGCCGCGAGGACCGGGTATCGTTCCTGCATCAGCTCGCCACGCTCCCGCATCATCCCGACAGCCTGCCGATCAACAATCTGGTCGCCGTCAGCGGTACGCCGCTCGGCGAAAAGGCGAAGGCCGAGGGCGGCATTTCCGGTCTCGAATTCGTCCGCACCGTCGCGGTCGCGCGCATTGTCTGCCCCAAGTCGATGGTGCGCCTGAGCGCGGGCCGCACCCAAATGAGCGAGGAATTGCAGGCCCTGTGCTTTATGGCGGGCGCCAATTCAATCTTTGTCGGCGATCAACTCCTGACCACGCCGAACCCGGAACGCGGCACGGACGCCCATCTGATGCGCGAGCTGGGCCTGCGCCCGATGACGATGACTTGAGATTAAAGGATTTGCAGCCTACACTCCGCAGCAGGAGCCAATGTCATGACAAAACCTGTGTCGGTGTCTCTGGATGATCAGGCCGCCGCCTTCCTGGAAGGCGAGGTGAAGGCTGGACGCTTCGCTTCGCAAAGCGACGTTGTCCGTGCGGGCTTACGTCTTCTGGAGACTCAGGAAGCCAGGATAAGCGCTTTGCGGGCTGCGCTCGACGATGGCGAGGCTTCCGGTTATACGGATGAATTCGACTTTGATGACTTTCTGGCCGGTCGCCGCATTGACTACGCGAAAATGATCAAGGCCCGCGAGGCTTGAAGCGCCTCATCCTGTCCCACCGCGCCCGGACGGACCTGGCGGACATCT
>DATMTF010000234.1:0-10641 GCA_035565015.1 Asticcacaulis sp.
GTTCGGAATAGGTACAGACGCTCGAAAGTTTACGCGAACCTGTTCAGGGGTGCAGGGGGCGATTGCCCCCTGCAAACTTATCACCATCGCGAGGGCCGGGCGCATTTTCTTCAGCGTCGCATGTGGAAAGCGTAACAATATCGCTTACATAGGCGACAAAGGAGCCGCTCATGATCCCGTTTTCCATTCTCGACCTGTCGCAAATCGGTGAGGGCGGCACGGCATCCGAGGCGCTGGCCAATTCGGCGACGCTGGCGCGGGCGGCGGAAGCGAATGGCTATACCCGCTACTGGCTGGCCGAGCATCACGGCATGCCGGGCATAGCCTCGGCGGCGACTTCGGTGGTGATCGCCCATGTCGGGCAGGCGACCAAGACCATCCGCATCGGCTCCGGCGGCATCATGCTGCCCAACCATGCGCCGCTGATGGTGGCCGAGCAGTTCGGCACGCTTGCGGCCCTGTTTCCGGGCCGGGTCGATCTCGGCCTTGGCCGCGCGCCGGGGACGGATATGGCGACGGCGCGCGCCTTACGCAGGAACATGGAAAAGGGCGTCGACAGCTTCCCGCAGGACGTGATGGAGTTGCAGGCCTATCTCGGCGCGCCCGAAGACGGCCAACGCCTGCTCGCCGTACCAGGCGCCAACAGCCACGTGCCGATCTGGATTCTCGGCTCCAGCACCTATGGCGCGCAACTGGCGGCGCAGCTTGGCCTGCCTTATGCCTTTGCCTCACACTTTGCGCCGGATATGCTGTTCGAGGCCCTGCACGTCTATCGCTCGAACTTCCGGCCGTCGGCGCAATTGTCAAAGCCCTACGCCATGGTCGGCGTCATGGGCGTGGCGGCGGATACGGACGCCGAGGCCGAGTTCCTCTACACCTCGATGCAGCAATCCTTCGCCAACCTGCGCCGCAATGTGCGCGCAGCCTTCCCGAAGCCGAGCTATGATGCGGTGGCCGAGTTGACGCCCGATGAGCGCGTGATGATCGACCATATGCTGCGCTACGCCATGGTGGGATCGCCCGACATGATCCGCCCGCGTCTGCAAAGCTTTCTGGACCAGACCCAGGCCGATGAACTGATCATATCCATGCCGGTCCACGACATAGATGCGCGGGTGCGTTCGCTGGAACTGTTCGCATCCTTGCGCAAAACCTTGAATTAAAAGCGCTCTCAGGCGAAAAGTCTGCAAAAAACTGCAAACTTGTTGCAAATGTCCTTGTATTTAAGCTGCCGCTACGACAAGAGCGCGCATAACGGCGTTCAGCTTTGTTCGCGCGAAGCTTATCTCTCCGGGTGGCCGCGGCGCGAACAATATCGGGGGGAGGACGTTGGCGCGTCCTCCCTTACTTCAGATACGGCCCATCGTGGTCTGTGCGTTGTAAATCTGCTGCATCGGCGCATTGTCGGGATCGAGCGCCGTCATGCGCCATTGATCGCCGACCTTATCGAACCGCACCGGCGCGGCGTTGGGGCTGGAATACATGTCGTTGAGGAAGCGGCGCGTAATGGCGCGAAACGGTATGCCGTGGCAGACGAACAGGCAGCGGCCCGTCTCGCGCCAGGCGTTGACGCAGGCGAACACGCGCTCGATCACCGCAGGCAGAGTTTCGGCATTGTCGGGATAGTGCTTGCCGTCGATATCGGCCAGCGGGTTCATAAAGTCGCGCATCTCCTCGCGATGGCGGCGCACCTCGTCGATGGTCATGCCCTCGAACAGGCCGAAATTGCGCTCGGTCAGACGCGGGTCCGTTTCCGACGCGACCCCGATGCGGGCGCCGACGATCTGCGCGGTCTCCAGGGCGCGCGACAAGGGGCTGGCGATAATGCGTGTTATGCCCTCATCGGCCAGAAATCCCGCCGCAAGGCGCGCCTGTTGGCGGCCGGTATCGTTGAGCGGAATGTCGGTCGAACCTTGCAGGCGGGCCTGCGCGTTCCAGTCGGTCTGGCCGTGGCGCAGGACGAAGAACGAGTCCATCACAGCTTGTCCGCGATGCGCGCCGCCATCGCCTTCAACACCTCCATATCGGCCATGCCGCCACCGTGGCGGGCCAGGGGCTGGTCGGCCCAGATCGGCAGGATGTGCATGTGCAGGTGGAACACGGTCTGCCCCGCCGCTTCGCCATTGAACTGGATAATGCGCAACCCGTCAGGCGCCAGAGCCTCGCGCACGGCGCGCGCGATGCGGCGCGTCTGCACGACGAGGTTGGCCAGATCGTCGTCGGCGATGTCGAACAGGTTGCAGGCCGGAACCTTCGGTGCGACCAGGGTATGGCCCTTCGATTGCGGAAAGGCGTCCATGAAGCTGATGACCCGGTCGTCTTCATAGACGCGCGCGCAGGGAATGTCGCCGGCGATGATTTTCGCGAAAATATTGCCGGGGTCGTAGGCTATAGTCAGTGACATGAGATGATTCCGCTGGGCTGGTCCGTAAAAAGCTTAAAGGACTATCCCTTGCGCGCCAAGAGGGGTAAGACTGCCCGATGTTTGCGAATGCCTTTCTCGTCATGCTAGGCGGCGCCGTTGGAGCGCTGGGTCGTTATCTGCTCGGTCTGATGAGCGCAAAATGGTGGGTTCATCTGACCTGGCCCTATAATGAATGGCCGCTGGGCACGTTTCTGGCGAATATTATCGGCGGTCTGTTGATGGGGCTTATCATGGGTCTGCTGTTCGGGCCGCTGAAGGACGTGATCGTCTCGGATCAGGTCGAGCGCTGGCGGTTGCTGCTGGCGGTCGGCGGTCTGGGCGGGTTTACGACCTTTTCGTCGTTTTCGCTGGAGGTGGTGCTGATGCTGGAACGGCGCGCCTACGCTCTGGCGATGTTGTATGTGAGTTTATCGGTGATCGTCTCGGTCGCCGCCGTGGCGCTCGGCTTGTTCGTGACGCGCAGGATATGGGCCGGGTAAGGGCCGGGTAAGGATATGAGTAAAGAAGTCAAAACCCTGTATGTCGCCGATGGCGAAGACGGGGTGCGCGTCGATCGCTTTTTCAAGCGCCGCTGGCCGCATATCAACCATGTGCAGCTTAACAAGCTGCTACGCTCGGGACAGGTGCGCGTCGATGGCGGGCGCGTCAAGGCCGACACCCGGCTCGCAGCCGGTCAGACCGTGCGCGTGCCGCCTTTGCCGGAGGCGCCGGACGTCGATCAGCAGAAGCGCGAACGCGCGACGCTGTCGCCGCAGGAGATACGCTACGCCCATTCTCTGGTGCTGTACGAAGACGAGGACGTAATCGCGCTCAACAAGCCGTCGGGTCTGGCCGTGCAGGGCGGCACCAAGACCAAGAACCATATCGACCGGCTGTTATCGGCCTGGGGCGAGGGGCTGGAGCGTCCGCGCCTGGTCCACCGTCTCGACCGCGACACCTCCGGCGTGCTGCTGCTCGGCAAGTCGCCGCAGGCGGCGGCGCGGCTGGCCGGCGCCTTCGCCAAGCGCCGCGCGCACAAGACCTACTGGGCGCTGGTGGTCGGCAATCCCAAGCCGGAGGAGGGCTTTATCGACACGCCTCTGGTCAAGAAGGGTTTTCACGACCGCGAGATCGTACAGCCCGCCGAGATCAACGAGCCGGGCGCAGAGCCCGCCGAAACCGAATATGTCACCATCGCCCGCGCCGGTCCGCGCCTCGCCTGGATGGGCTTGCGTCCGCACACCGGTCGCACCCATCAGTTGCGCGCTCACATGCAGGCCATCGGCCATTCCATTCTCGGCGATCCGAAATACGGCTCCGAAGCCAGCCGCGACCTGTCCGAAGGTCTGGGGCTGCAACTGCATCACCGCCGCATCGAACTGCCGCACCCGACGCAAGGGACACTGATTGTTGAAGCGCCGCTCGATCCGGTCATCAAGGCCGGTTTTGAGCGTTTCGGCTTCGATTGGCATGAGGCCGAAACCGATCCGTTCGTCCATATGAAGAAGAAGCGACGGTAAGCCGCCGCTGCGACGTGTGACGAAGACCAACAGAGACCTGAAGATCATGAAATTTGCCGTATGGGACGTGGACGGAACCTTAGTCGACAGCCGGGCCTCGATCCTGCGCGCCTTGCAGGAAGGCGCGGTGGCGGTCGGCCTGACGCCGCCGGACTATGACGAGGCGCGCCATATTGTCGGCCTGTCGTTGCTGGAGGCGGTGCAGACCCTGCGACCGGAGATTTCCGCAGAACACGCAGAGGCTTATGCGCATCAGTACAAGCAGAGCTTTATCCGTTTTCACAATGAGGAAGGCTTTCACGAGCCGCTGTATGACGGCGCCGAAGCGTGCCTGAGGCGTTTGAAGGCAGAGGGCTGGCGGCTGGGCATGGCGACGGGCAAGTCGCGGCGCGGCATTGAGCGTAATGAGGACTTTTTCGGTTGGCAGGGCCTGTTCGACGCGACCTTCTGCGGCGATGACGGTCCGTCCAAGCCGCATCCCTTCATGATCGAACGCAATATGCAGGTGGTCGGCGCAGCGCCGCATGAAACGATCATGATCGGCGACACCGGCCACGATATCGGCATGGCGCGCGCCGCCGGGGTGTACGCCATTGGCGTGTCGTGGGGCTTTCATACCGTCGCCGAACTTGAGGCGGCGGGCGCGCAGGAGATCGTGCATAGCTATGACGATCTGAATGCGCGGCTGGACGCCTTCGGCGCTCAGATCACGGATCAGGTTACGGCGATAAGGGTCTGATATGACGTATAAAGCCGAAGCGCCCTCCAAGGCTTCCGACTCGCTGGGCTATCGCCCGAAGCGTTTCTGGACCGGCGTTGCCGTCAATGAAGGCGCTGACGGCTATGAGGTGCGTCTCGATGGCCGCGCGGTGAAAACGCCGCAGGGACGGACCATGACCCTGCCCACGACCGGACTGGCCGAAGCGGTGGCGGCGGAGTGGGCGCAGGTCGCCAAGCATGTCGATTACGCCCATATGCCGCTGACGCGACTGGCCTTCGCCGCCCTCGATCGTATGGATGACACGCAGGCCGAAACGCGCGATGAGGCGCTGCGCTACGCCGAAACCGACCTGACCTGCTATCCGTCCGACTATCCGCAGGCGCTGATCGCGCGCGAAATGGCGGCATGGGCGCCGGTCCTGATCTGGGCCGAGGCGGAACTGGGCCTGCGCTTTCATCAGAACAAAACTCTTATCCATAAGCCGCAACCTACGGAAACTTTAGATAAAATCGCTGATCTTCTGAGCGTCATGTCCGTTTATGAGCGCGCAGGCCTGATGTCGGCCATCCCGTTGCTCGGTTCGGTGGTGCTGGCCCTTGCCCTCTGGCGCGGTCGCCTGACGGGCGCCGAAGCGTTCGCCGCTGCGCGCATCGGCGAGGATTTTCAGGCCGAACAGTGGGGTCGCGACGCCGAGGCCGAACAGCGCGCCGAGGCGTTGCGCGGTCAGGCGATAAGTCTTGAGACGTGGTTCAGGGCTTTAGTGTAGTGTCCGCGCCCTGCGCTTTTTCAATTGGCCGCTTAGCCACAGAAAATACATGTGGTAGTCGCCCATGAAGGACCAGAGCGGATATTTGAACGTGGCGGGGCGGTTATGTTCGATGAAAAAGTGGCCAAGCCAGGCACAACCGTAACCGATGATCAGGCCGACCAGAATCCATAAGGGGTTGCGCGTCCAGATCGTCAGGATCAGGGCCGCCACGCCGCAGGTCGAGCCGAGATAGTGCAGGGCGCGCGTGCCGGGATGGCTGTGTTCGCTCAGGTAAAAGTCAAAAAAGGCCGAATAGGTCGTATAGCGTTCCGTCATGGCGCGCCTCCTGTTTGCGGCGATTATACTATGTCTTGCGAAATGGCGAAGCCTCTTCGCTCAGCATCGCCATCTGCTCTATGACGGCTTCGCGCTCGGCGTCCAGAAAGCGCTGCACGGGGGCGCGCAGGCGTTTGTTGCGGATATAGTGCGCCGAATAGACCGGTTGCGGCAGGTAGCCGCGCGACAGCTTGTGTTCGCCCTGCGTGCCGGCCTCGACGCGCTTTAAGCCGCGCGCGATGGCGAAGTCGATGGCCTGATAATAGCAGACCTCGAAATGCAGAAAGGGTATCTCGACCAAAGCGCCCCACTGGCGGCCATACAGCGTGTCGGCGCCGATGAAGTTGATCGCGCCCGCCACGGCCTCGCCGTCGGCATAGGCGAAGACGAGTGCGATCCGGTCGCGCATCGTCTTCAGCAGGTGGTGGAAGAAGGCGCGCGTCAGATAGGGGCGGCCCGTGCCCCATTTGCGCTCATAGGTGTCGGAGATGAAGGCGTAGAGCCGGTCCATATGCTCCGGCTTCAGATCGTCGCCGGTGATCCAGTGCAAATCAATGATTGACTGTACATCGCGCCGTTCGCGGCGGATGACCTTGCGGCGGTTGGAGGACAGGTGCGCGAGGAAGTCGTCAAAGCTCTGATAACCGGGATTGTCGAACCAGAACTGCTGGTCCTGTCTTTGCAGCAAGCCGATCTCGCCCATAGCCTGCCATTCGCCTTCCGTGGGGAAGTTGATGTGCAGCGAGGACAGTTTATTGGCCTCGCAGACGCTGACCGCGGCCCGGATCAGGGCGACGCGGATATCCAGATCGGGCGAGAGCAGGCGCGGACCGGTGACCGGCGTGAACGGGATGGCGCTCAAGAGCTTGGGATAATAGTCGCCGCCCGCCTGCTCATAGGCGCGCGCCCAGCCCTGATCGAAGACATATTCGCCCATGGAATGGGTTTTGACATAGAGCGGCATCACGCCGCGAACGCTGCTTTCGTCGCTCAGGCTCAGGTGAACGACCTGCCAGCCCGTGCGCTCACCGACGCAGCCAGTCGCTTCCAAAGCTTCAAGAAAAGCATAGGATGTGAAAGGGTTATCGTCAGGTCTTAAGGCGTTCCATGCGGTTTCGCCGATCTCGTCGATGCGGCTGTGCAGTTTGAGGGCGAGGTCGGCAGTCATGCCGGGTGACATAAGACCGCCGCCGCCAAATTCAATGGGCCTCGTGTTTGAGATGCGGCCCGGATTCGGGGATCAGCACCTTGCCGAACAGCAACCAGAACAGGAACAGCACGATGGCGGCGCCCGCTACGATAGCGCCATGCATCAGCCAGAAATGCAAGGCGCCCAGCGGCGCCAGGAATTCGCCTAAGTAACCGGCGATCATATCGGCCAGGAAGAAGGTCAGCATATAGACGCCGATCATGGTGCCGTTGACCTGCTGCGGCGCGACGCGGGCGAACAGGGCCAGGCTGACCGGCACCAGATTGGCGAAGCCGAGATCGTTGAATACCTCGAACAGGATGGCCCACCACAGGGACGCCTTGTGACCGGGCGTCACCGTCATCGAGGCGGCGGCCAGGGCCAGCGGCGCAACGGCGCACAGAAAGCCGGAAAAGGCGATCTTGGTCAGTTCGTCGGGCTCCTTACGTTTCAGCGACCACCATTTCCAGAAGGCGATCGAGCCGGCCAGAAACACCATCGAACAGACCGAATCGAGCGACACCAGCCAGGTGGACGGCACGTCGAAACCCATCAGGTTCAGATTGAAATTGTCATTGCCCCAGGTGATGTAGTTGATGAAAATCTGCTCGTTCATCACCAGCGACAGGCCCAGGAACGGGATCATGGCCAGCAGCAGAACAATCTTGATCCAGTCCTTGCCGGTGAGCGGCATTTTCTCAGTCGCCGACTTGCCGCGCGGCTCCTCCGGCGGCAGGTATTTGCGGCCGCTCAGATAGACGATCAGGCCGAACAGCATCGACACGCCCGCCGCGCCGAAACCCCAGTGCCACGCCACCTTCTGACCCAGCGTTCCGCAGATGATGGGCGCGATCATGACGGTGGTGTTAAAGACGAGATAGAAGATCTGGAAGGCCGTGCCGCGGCGCTCGTCCTCCGGGCCGTATAGCTTGCCGACCTGAGACGAGATATTGCCCTTGAAACAGCCGACGCCCAGCAGGATCAGGGTCAGGGCGATCAGGAAGGATTGCTCGAACGCCATCAGGAAGTGGCCGAACGCCATGACGATGGCGCCGATGGTGATGGTCTTTGTGCGTCCCAGCCAGCGGTCGGCGATCAGGCCGCCCATCAACGGGGTCAGATAGGTGAAGCCGTAGAGGCCGACAATGACCGAAGCCAGGCCTGCCGTGCTGAGTTGGCCATAGGCGCCGGTCAGAAAGCTTTTGAAGGGAATAAAGCCCCACACCTTCTCGACATGGCCGGGCAGGAGCAGGTGCTGCACCAGATAGAGGGTGAGCAGGGCGCGCATGCCGTAATAGGAAAACCGCTCGAACGCCTCGGCGAACACCAGATAGATCAGGCCGACGGGATGGCCGAGAAATTCTTTCTGGCGTGGTGCGGCGGCGGTTCCGGACATACGGCGTTTCCTGAAAAGTTACCGAAGCGACGATCCTTGGCTTTAACCCTGACGACTGTCAAGCGCGGCGCCGGTCTTCCACCCTGAGGCGCGCGCTTTTCATTTTCAGCCTTGAATTGGCCTTTCTTTTTACCTCATACATTAGGGGTGATTGAAGGGGGGCGAAGATGAGTCAATTTGCGCGGGCGTCGGGGCGTCGCATCAGGTCAATTCTGTTGTCGGGAATGTCTGTCGTGGCGTTTACCAGCGTGGCGAGCGCGGTTAGGGCGCAGGATGCGCAAACTCAGATCGATTCGCAAAAATCTGACAAAACCGGCAAGACCACGACCACGGTGACGGTGCGGGGCAAGAAGCCGACCTCGACCATCGACAAGCAGATTTATGACGTCAGCAAGGATCCTGACAGCAAGACCGGCACGGCTTCGGACGCACTGAACAAGGTGCCGGGCGTCGTCGCCGACAGCGAGGGTAATGTCACCTATCGCGGCAAGGCGGTCGCCATCTATCTGAACGGCCACCCCAGCCTGATGTTGCAGGGCGACAACCGGGGAATCGCGCTGCAATCCATGCCATCGGCCTATATCGGCTCGGTCGAGGTGATCAGCAATCCCGGCGCGCAGTACGGTTCGGCGGCGGGCGGCGGGCCGATCCTGAACATCGTCACCACCCACGCCATGCCTGCGGGCGGTAGTTTCATACTGATGCCCAAGCTGCGCAGCGACGGCGGCGGCTCACTGGACGCATCGGTCTTTTATCATGTCGGCAAGCTGACCGTGATGGCCTTTGTCGGCGATACCGAGCGGCGCAACCGCACCCATAGCGACCGCGATCTGCAAAGTTTCGACGCCACAGGCGCCCTGACTGGCGTAACGACAAGTTCAGGCGATGCGCGCACCCGCAATTCGTCGCCGCATCTGTTCAGCAATTTTGAGTACAATCTGAGCAAGGACGATGTGTTGAGCGGGCAGTTGATAGATTTCAGCGGTCGTGGTCGTTCCCGTTCGACGTCCGGCGTAGCCAGCTATGACGGCGCGGGCGCGCCAGTGAATATCTATCAGGTGCAGTCCAATGACGACTACACCTGGGGCGGCCCGCAGCTCAATCTCAACTGGATGCACTATGGTCGCAAGCCGGACGAGACCCTGAAGGTCAACCTTCAGCTTTCCGGCAGCGATAACGGCTCCAGCGGCGACAGTAGCAATACTTATCAGGTGTCCAGCCTGCCGCAGAACACCGGCGTGCGCGTCACGCGTTACAACAATAAAACGGATAAGCGCAGCGGCGAGTTCAGCCTCGACTACAACACGCCCGTGGGCGACGATCAGCTTGCGACCGGCGTCCAGGTCAATCTCGATTCCAGTCACGCAACCAATGAAAGCTACGGTCCCGACGACGAGGGCGCGGCGCCGACGCTCAACAGCCTGCTCAGCCGCGATTTCCGCTACCATCAGACACTCAGCGCCGCCTACGTCACTTGGCAGCGCGAACTCGGCGCCAAATGGACGGTTCTGGGCGGGTTGCGCGCCGAACAGCTCGACCTGACCACCGAGCAGCGCCTGACAGGCGCGACGACGCATGTGGCGGATACGCATCTCAATCCGAGCTTCTACGCCACCTACCTTTTGTCGCATAACGCCAAGCTGCGCTTCAACTATTCGCATCGTCTGCAACGCCCGACGCCCGAGGATTACGACGTCTCGCTCAACTACGGCGACAATGGCTGGATGCGCGGCAACACCCATCTGAAACCGCAGACCACCGACGCTTTCGAGGCCAATTACGAATATGCGCATGAGGCGCTGAGCTGGAGCGTGCGCGGCTTTTATCAGCAGAACAGCAATGTCATCACCTCGTCCAGCCACTTCATCGTCAATCCGGACGGGTCGGGCGATCCGGTGCTGGAGACGACGCGCGGCAATGACGGCTCCGGCGATTCCGGCGGCGTGCAGGTCACCTGGAACAATCGCATCAAGGACAAGCTGAACCTGACCCTGAGCGCGACGGCGGCGCAGGACCATGTGCGCACGCCCGCCGTGCCGGGGACGCAAGCCTTGACCGCGCTGAGCGGCAATATCAACCTGTCCTGGACACCGACGAAAAAGGATTTTCTGTCCGTGCGTTACCAACGCGCCGCGCGCAGCCTGACCGGCGAGGGCTATGCGAGCGCCTTTTCGCAAGGCGGGCTGAACTACAGCCACCGCTTCGGCAAGCTGACCCTGACCATGGATGTCGAAAACCTGTTTCAGGGCAAGCGGGTATATGTAACCGATACGCCGATCGCCAAGAGCGTATCGTGGACGCGCCTGCCGGGGCCGGTCGTTTCCATC
>DATMTF010000235.1:0-2244 GCA_035565015.1 Asticcacaulis sp.
TAATCTGCCGGCCAGGACAGGAGATGACATATGCGCACAATCGGCCTTCTGGGCGGCATGAGCTGGGAAAGCACCGCCACCTATTACAAGCTTATCAACGAAGGCGTGCGCGCGGCGCGCGGCGGTCTGGCTTCGGCGGACATTCTGCTGCGCTCGGTGAATTTCGACGAGATCGTCGCCCTGCAACGCGCCAACAACTGGGCTGAGGCCGGGCGTGTGCTGGGCGACGCCGCGCGCGGTCTGGAGCAGGCGGGCGCCGAGGCGATCCTGATCTGCACCAACACCATGCACCTGGTCGCCGACCAGGTCGCCGACGCGGTCAATATTCCGCTGATCCATATCATCGACGAAACCGCACGCGCCCTGACGCGCGCCGGCAAACGCCGCCCGCTGCTGCTGGCGACGCGCTACACGATGGAGCATGGCTTCTACAGCGCCTATATGCACACTCACGGGATCGAGGTGCTGACGCCAGAGCGGGAGGACCGCGACCGCTGCCACCACATCATCTTCGACGAACTGTGTCAGGGCGTCGTCAGCCGCCGCTCGCGCGCCGCTCTGCGCGCCATTACCGAACGCGGCAAGGCGATGGGCGCCGACAGCGTGATCCTCGGCTGCACCGAGTTGGGCCTGAGCGTCGGGCAAGACGACCTCAGCCTGCCCTGCTTCGATTCAACCTATGTCCATGCCGACGCCGCCGTGGCCTTCGCCTTGCAGGACGCCTCTGAACTGCGGCGCGCGTCATAGCGGCGTGCGTCATAATAGCCTGTGGCGCCGGATGCGGCGGATTGTTATATAGGGCTTAAGTTTTGCCCAAGGTGTCCGCCCATGCTGCGCTATGAAGCCATTGAATCCACACCCGCTTCCGATTATCCGTTCCGCAACCTGATCGGCGCCGACATCATGCCGCCGGAACTTGAAGCGGACATTGCGCGCGATTTTCCGCAGATCGACAAGACCGGCTTCATGCGCCCGGAAGATTTCGCGATGGGGCCGTCGTTCAAGTCCCTGCTGGAAGAGGTGCGCGGTCCCGACTTCGCGCGCGCCATCGGAAGCAAGCTGGGCGTTAATCTGGAGGGCAAGCCGACCTGGGTGACGGTGCGTAAGTGGTCGGCGCTCAAGGATGGCCGCCCGCATACCGACGGCGCCGACAAGCTGGCCTCGGCCCTGATCTACCTCAATAAGGACGGCAGCTCTGGCGGTAACTTACGCTTCCTTGAAGGCCCGAATCAGGACGGTCCCGGCACGGAGGAGGTCAATCCCGGCTATGGCCACTTCATCGCCTTTCCGCGCCTCGACAATTCCTGGCATGGTCACACGCCATTTGAGGGCGAGCGCCGCGTCGTGCAGATCGCCTGGCTGGTCAGCGAGGATGCGGTCGCGCGCAAGGCCAAGCGCCACGGCCTGACCGAATTCCTCAAAAAGCTGTTTTCCTCGACCAAGCAAAAGCAAGACGAGATGATGTAAGGACGTAAAGCCCTTCTAAAACACCAAAGTCGTCTGCACGCCGCCGCCCGGCAGCGCAGCATCAACGCGCCAGCCGCCCGGTATGGCGCGTATCTGATCGCCCTTATCCGGATCGGGCAGGCTGACGCTGATCGTGCGCGACGCCGACTTGCCGTCGGTCTGCGCCTCGATCGTGACATTGACGGGCGTTTTCGTCGGCGGCGCGATTTGCGACAGAGCGCTGTAGCTGCGGCTGTCGTCCGGCTTGACCTGAGCGCGGATATCGCCGTCGATCAGCACATTGACGATGTTTTTCGTGGCGATATGCCCGCTTATCGCAATGGCGCCCGCCGCATCGTAGTCCACGACCGCAATCGGCAGACTGCGGTCAAGCAATGATTCGCTGGGCGCGCCGGCGCGGATCAGCACGGTCTTTTCGGGATGCCCCGGCGGGATGAAGAGGCGGCCTTCGGCGTGCATCAGACGGCCCTCGTCCTCAATGGACAGATCATAAAGCCCGCCGTCAGCCCCGACCGGCAGAGGCGCGCGAAACCGCCCTTTCGCGTCCGCCGTCACGCCGATGGCGCGGTCGCCGCTGTAGGAGAAGCGCACACGCCCGTTGGGCATGGCCTGCCCGCTGACAATATAGGCCCCGCCGCCGCCCGGCTCGACATTGGTGACCTGCGGCGCGCGCGAATAACCGGCCTTGCGCAGGGCGGCCTCATCGCTGTCGTCGGCCTTGGTCTGCGGCGCATGGCAGCCGTTCAGGCACAAAAGCGCGCCCAGAGGCAAAAGGAC
>DATMTF010000236.1:0-14464 GCA_035565015.1 Asticcacaulis sp.
CTATTGCTGTAGGCCTGCGGTTTCGACCCGTGGGGGAATCCAGAATGACACCACAGGCGCGACAAAGGACGCCAGCCTGCTCAAATCCATCATGGACGCGACCACGACGGATCCTGAGCCTGCGGCCTCCATCGGCGTCAACGGCGGCTAACCGCTGCAATCATGATCTGAACAGTCGACCGGGCAACCGGTCGACCAGTCGCCACGGGTGAAGGAATCCAATATGAACCGTTTTATGTCCACAGTGGCGCTGTTGGCGCTGTCGACCACCATGATGTGCGGCGTCGCCCAAGCGGCGTCGGCCGAGACCGAGTTCAAGCTGCCGCAACCAACAGCAACCACGCTCGTTCCGCGCCCGACTGGAACCCGCGCCGACCTGAAAGTCCTGCCGTGGGCGGGCTTTCACTCGGCTGTATCCTACACATTCGACGATTCTTCGCCTTCGCAGATCGAGAACTGGCCGAAGATCAAGGCCGAGCATGTCCGCAGCACGTTTTATATCGTCCCGAACGCCCAGGGCGAGAGCGGCTATGAGGCGACCTTCAAGGACATCGTCGCCTTAGGGAACGAACTCGGTAATCACACCTGGCATCACTGCCGGGCGGCGCAGCTTGGCGGCGCAGACTTGAAAGGGTGTCCCGACGGCTTCTCGATAGACGAGGAACTCGATAAGACGAGCGCCTATATCAAATCTCTGGGCCAGCCGGACGTCTGGACGATGGCCTATCCGTTCGGAGACACGGGTTATATCGACGCCGTGAAGCCGCGCTTCCTGCTGGCCCGCGGCGTTTTCCCCGGCCTTGTCGGAGCCGACGACAACACGAATCCCTATATCCTGCCGATTGTCGCGCATGCCGGCGATCCCAATCCGCCGGGCGGCGACGATGTCGCGGTCTTCAACGCCGATCTTGATCGCGCCCAGGCCGAAGGCAAGTGGCTGGTTTTCCTGTTCCATACCTTGCTGCCGACCTCAAGCAACTGGGGCGCAGGCGAAAATGTCGCGGCGGTGACCGGCAGCATGGAGTACGCGAAAAGCCACGACATGTGGATCGACAGCGTTGTGAATATCGGTTCCTACTGGATCGGCGAACGGCTGGTCGACAACGCCGCCAAAACGCAAAGCGGCGACGTTACGACCTGGTCGTGGACCCTGCCGCCGCATTTTCCCGCCGGTCGCGTGCTGCGGGTGACCGTGGACGGCGGCGAGTTGAGTCAAGGGGGGAAGGCGCTCGCCTGGGATCCGCATGGTTATTATGAGGTGTCACTGGATGCAGGCAGTCTGAGCTGGAAAAAGTGAGCGCAGGGACAAGCCGGGTTGGGTCGAAAAGCGCGTAGCGCTTATATCTTCCCTCAGTCAGATAAAAGACTTGGCGGCACGCAGGCGATGGCTAATATGCGCGCGAGTTTCATCAGGCGAGCAACATGACCGGCGAAAGCGTCAATCCCATACCCAATATTCTGACCATGATCCGTCTGATCGGCGGGGTCGTCATGTTCGTTCTGCTGGCGGGCGCGGTCGGCGGCATCCCGTTCCTCGACGTCAATACCGAGGTTCTGGACGCCTTGCAGCGCTGGGGCGTCTATATCTTCATTATCGCCGCCCTGACCGACCTGTTCGACGGCATACTGGCGCGCAAGCTGCACGCCGAAAGCCGCTGGGGCGCCATTCTCGATCCGATTGCCGACAAGATTCTCGTCTGCGGCACGATTCTGGGCCTGTTCTGCATCAAGACCGGCGATCCGGTCTTCGCCCTGCCCGCCGCCTTCATCCTGTTCCGCGAATTCGCCGTCAGCGCCCTGCGCGAAGCGGGCGCCGCGCGCGGGGTCAAGGTGCCGGTCTCTTTCATGGGCAAGATCAAGACCACCTTGCAACTGGTGGCTTTAGCGGCCTTGCTGATCGCCGAAAGCTGGGGCGCTTTCGGCCTGCCGCTGGACTGGTACGGCCCGTGCTTTATCGCCGCCAATGTCCTGCTGCTGATCGCCGCCATAGCTTCGGTCTGGTCGGGCGTCGCCTACTTCCTGGCTGCGCGCGCGGATTTGTAAGGCGCTGAAGGCTTCCGGCCCTGTTCGGAAACGGACGCCTGGCATTTGCGCCGGATAAAATGTCAATATCGTAACCAACCTTACCGCGATTTAATTGGACCTGCGCGGCAAGTTTCGGGATGGTGGGCCAACACGTTCGCATGTTGCGAAGGGGGAGTTGTGTCCTTAGCTTTTTCGACCCTAATTTTTGAATGGCGGCGCTATTTCGCCGCCATTATCGCCCTCGCCGTCGCCGGACTGATGGTGCTGGCCATGACCGGCATGTTCCTGGGCGTCGGCAAGGCGTTCACCGCCACCATCGACCGTTCGCCCGCTGAAATTATGGTGCTGGCCGCCGATTCCGACAGCCTGTTCGGCAATAACAGCGGCCTGCCGCGTCGTCTGATCCCGACCGTCTATCAGCATCCCGACGTCACCGAGGTCATGCCCCTGTCGGGAAGCTGGGCCTTCTGGTCCAACTTCCCGAAGGACGGCCAGCCCGCCAAGGGCAATGGCGTGCAGGTCATGGTCATCGACCCGGCGCCGGGCTCGCTGACCATCCCCAACGATTTCGACGAGCGCATGTTGCAGACCATCGCCGAGCCCTATGCGGTGATCATCGACTCCTCCAGCGAGGGTAAGCTGGGCGTCAAGATCGGCGACAAGGCCAAGATGAACGGCCAAAGCATCTGGGTGCGCGGCGCGACCAACGACTATCCGTCCATGTTCAACTCGATCGTCTTTACCTCGCGCCAGACCGCCAAGCTGCTCAATATCGTCGACGAAGGCCCGCGCGTCGGCGGCCTGCTGGTCAAGATCAAAGACCCGAAGCGCGTCAAGCAGGTGGTCGCCGAACTGAACCAGATGGGCGGCGGCCAATACAAGGCGTGGGCGCGCGAAGACCTGTCCAAGGTGTCCGAGCGCGGCATGCTGAAAGAAGGCGGCATCGCGGTGATCATCGGCTTTGCCGTCGTGGTCGGCGCCTTTATCGGCATCGTCATCACCTGGCAGACCCTGCAATCGGCCATTCTGGCCAATATCAAGGAATTCGCCGGCCTGCGCGCTCTGGGCGTATCGATGGGCAGTCTTCGCCTGATCATTATGGAGATCAGCTTCTGGGTCGGCATATTCGGCCTGATCATGACCGCCGTGCTGGTGGCGGGCATCTCCATGATCGCCAAATCGCTCAATGTCCCGATGGATTTCCCGCTCTATATCGACATTCCCGTCTCCATCGTTCTTCTGCTGATCGCCATCATGTCGGGCTTCTTCTCGCTCGGCGTCCTGAAGAAGAGCCAGCCTGCGGACCTGCTGAGATGACCGGACAGATCGCCATCGACGCCAAAAATCTTGGCAAGAGCTACAAGATCGGCAAGTCGAAACAGCAGGTGCTGAAGAATGTCGATTTCAATGCCTATCACGGCCAGGTCACCATGATCATGGGGCCTTCAGGCTCCGGCAAATCGACCCTGATCGCCGCCCTGTCCGGTCTGATGAAGCCTGATGAGGGCGAGGTTGTCGCCCTGGGCGAAAACATCTGGAAGAAGAAACGCGGCAAGATCGACAGGTTCCGCCTCGATCACTGCGGCTTCATCTTTCAGGGCTTCAACCTGTTCCCGGCGCTCAACGCCATGCAGCAGGTCGAGCAGGTGCTGAAATACTGCAAGGTTCCACGCGGCGAAGCGAAGAAACGCGCCAGAGCCGTGCTGGAATCGGTCGGCCTTGGGCCACGGATCAGTCTGCGTCCGTCGGAAATGTCGGGCGGTGAGAAACAGCGCGTCGCCATCGCCCGCGCCCTGTCGAAAGAGCCGAAGCTGATCTTCGCTGACGAGCCGACCTCGGCGCTCGATTCGGTGTCCGGTCAGGTGGTGATCAAGCTGCTGCACGACGCCGCCAAGGCGCGCAACGCCGCCGTCATCGTCGTGACCCACGATCCGCGCCTCGAAGCCTATGCCGACCGCATCATTCACATGGAAGACGGCAAGATCCTCTCCGATCACATGATCGACCGTTCTTCGCAAGCCTAAGAGAAACCTTCATGTCTCGCAAACTCGTCACCGCTTCCGCTCTTGTCCTGCTGGCCGTCGCGTCGGGTCTGGCCGGCTGTCACGCCAAACCGGGCGCAGGCGGCAAGAACGCCAAGGCCGCCGTCGCCGTGCCGGAAAGCAATTACGCCGCCATCGCCAATGGCAAGGTTGATGTTGAGGGCGGGGTGATCCAGGTCGCCGCCCGCACCGCCGGTATCGTGCAGGAGGTCTATGTACAGGAGGGCGACACCGTCACCGCCGGTCAGGTTCTGGCCCGGCAGGAGGACGACGCCCAGCGTCTGGCCGTGCAGACCGCAAAAGCCGGGGTCGATCAGGCTGTCGCCGCCGAGCAGCTCACCGAGGTCAATATCCGCACAGCGCAGCGCGAATATGACCGGCTGGCCAAGCTGGCGCCGGAAAACTACGTCGCCAAGCAGAAACTCGATCAGGCGAAGGACGCCATCGACACCGCCAAGGCGACGCTCGACTCGCAACTCGCCGCCGTGCAGACCGCGAAAGCGCAACTGGCGCAGGCCGAATATAATCTCGACCTGACCGTGATCCGCGCGCCGCTGGCGGGCAAGATCATCCGTCGCTACGCCAATCCGGGCGCCGGCGCCTCGACCCTGAACGTGTCGGATATGTTCGACCTTGAGCCCGCCATCCCGCACATTGTGCGCGCCGAAATCGTCGAAAGCTCGATCCCCGACGTGCATATCGGTCAGGAGGCTGAAATCGTATCGGAAAACGATCCGACCAAGACCTATGTCGGTCACGTGCTGCGCATCGCCGCCACCTTCGGCGCGCGTAAGCTTCTGTCCGACAGCCAGAACGAGGCCACCGACGAGCGGGTGGTCGAGGTCGTGGTCAGCGCCGACAACGCGCCCTACCTGATCGGCCAGCGCGTGCTGGTCAAGTTCATGAAGCCCGGCAAGAAGGCGCAAGGCACGGCGGGCGCCGCCACAGCCTCCGCCAGCGCCACGTCTTCGGTGGCGGCCAGCTAACTTAAAATCAACCGCTCTGTGTCAGCTTGAGCGGCGTGAAGCCGCTCAACTTTTCCCTTACCGCCGGAACCGGCGCGCCCATCAAGGCGCGCGCGGGCGGCGCGTCGCTTGACGTGCTGCGCTTTCTGGCCGCCCTGTTCATCCTTTTGTTTCATTACGGAACCAATGCGCCGCGCGATCTGGAGACGATCATACCGGTGTTCCGGCAGGGCTGGCTGGCGACCGATTTCTTCCTGATGCTGTCGGGCTATGTGTTGTCGCGCGCCTATGGCCGCAGGCTGGTCGAATCCGGTATGCGGCGTTCGCACTTCTTCCTGCGCCGTTTCGCGCGCCTGTGGCCGTCGCATATCATCGTGCTGCTGGCCTTCGGCGCCTTCGTGCTGGCCGCCGCCGCCGTGGGCCTGATGCCGAAGCATCCGGAAAAGTACGGTCTGTTCGCCTTTGTCGCTCAGGCCTTTATGGTCCATGGCTGGGGCATGTTCGCCTCGCCGTCGTGGAATGTGCCGACCTGGACGATCTCGGCGCTTTTGATCTGCTATGGCCTGTTCAGCTTCTACGCGCCGTGGGTCTGGCGGCTGACGCGCTGGCGATTGGCGGCGCTGGCGCTCAGCGTGCTGGCTGTGGCGCAGATTTTCGCGCTGAACGTGGTCCGCCATCCGCTCGTCGATCTGCCCTTCACCTGGGGGCTGGGGCGGGCGATCCCACTGTTTATCATCGGCAGCCTGATCGAACGCGCGACCTCCGGGCTGGTTGCGCCCAAACCGGTCTTCTGGCTGGGCAGCGTCGGCGTGCTGCTGGTCCTGCCGTTTCTGTGCCTGCTGCCGCGCTCCATCGGCATGGACACGCTGCTGCTGGCCCTGCTGGCGATAGTGCTGGCTGTATCGGGCGGCGTGACCTTCCCCGAAACACGCGCGACCCAGCTTATGGGCCGCGCCTCGTTCGCCCTGTTTCTCGTGCATTCTCTGGTCGGCGCCGTCTGGTTCGGCGTCTCGGCCAAGCTGATCGACCATTTCGGCCTCGGCGCCGCCGCACAATGGGGGCTGTGGGGCTTCGGCGTCGCCCTGGCCATCGCCGCCGCCTTCGTTTTCGACGCCCTGGTCGACAAGCCGCTGAGCGCGCGCGTGTCGCGCCTGAGTTTCGTCAAGGGCGGGGTTTAAACCGCGTCCAGGCCGATATCGAAGTTCGGCGCCGAATGGGTCAGGGCGCCGACGCTGATGACATCGACGCCGGTTTCGGCGATGGCGCGCACCGTGTCGAGATTGACCCCGCCGGACGCTTCGAGGATGGTTTTCCCCGCAGCCAGCTTCACCGCCTCGGCGAACATATCCAGCGTAAAATTATCTAGCAGCATCACGTCCGGCTTAAAGGGCAGGGCCGCCTTGAGCTGGGCGATCGAATCGACCTCGATCTCGATCTTCATGGTGTGGCCGACATTGGCTTTGGCGCGCTCCATCGCCTTTTCTACCCCGCCGCAGATGGCGATGTGATTATCCTTGATCAGGATAGCGTCGTCGAGACCGTAGCGGTGGTTAAAACCGCCGCCGCAGCGTACCGCATGTTTTTGCAATGCGCGTAAGGAGGGCAGGGTCTTGCGCGTACAGACGATCTTGGTGGTCAGGCCATCGACGGTGGCGACATATCGCGCCGCCAGACTGGCGACGCCCGACAGGTGGCACAGAAGGTTCAGCGCCGTGCGCTCGGCGGCCAGGATGGCGCGCGCCTTGCCTTCGATACGCGCGATGACGTCGCCGGGCTTGACCGCGCTGCCGTCGGGCAGAAGCGTCTCGAAGCGGATCTGCGGGTCCATCAGGCTCATGGCCAGCCGCGCGCAGTCGATCCCGGCGCTGACGCCGTGGTCGCGCGCCTTGAACTCAGCCTGAAAGCGGGCTTTCGGCGGTATCACGGCATCGGCGGTGACGTCGCCCGCGCGGCCCAGGTCTTCGAGCAGCGCGGCGCGCACAACGGGTTCGATCAGCAGATCAGGCAGGCCGGGATTGATCATCAGGCGACTTCCTTGTTGACAGCGTTCCAGTCCGTATAGGTGCGCTCGCCCGTCGTTCTGGTCTGCGGGAAGTCGCTGCGGTAATGAGAACCGCGACTCTCGCGTCTTTGCAAGGCGCAAGTCGCGATCAGCCGCGCCGCGACCAGCGCCAGGGCGCCGGGATACTGCGCATCGAGCCGGTCCAGAAGCGTCAGAAGATCGCTCAGACCGGATTCAGAGCGCACCATGCCCGCGTCGCGGCTCATAGCGTCGCGCAAGGTTTGCAGATCCTGCGGCGGCAGGTCCGATGGCAGGGCGGGACGGATCGCATGGCTGAGGTCGGGCGTGAAGTTTTCAGGCAGGTTTGCGCAGGCCGCACGGCCTGTGCATTCGCCAAAGGCCGCGGCTTCCAGCAGGCTGTTCGAGGCCAGCCGGTTGGCGCCATGCACGCCCGTCGCTGCGCATTCCCCGACCGCATAGAGGCCGCTCAAAGAGGTGCGTCCGTCGATATCGGTCCTGATCCCGCCCATATGATAATGGGCGGCGGGCGCGACCGGCATGGGCTGGACACGGGGGTCGATCCCCTCGGCCATGCAGGCGGCGAAAACGGTCGGAAACTCTTTATCAAAGTGCGCGCCGATGGCCTTTGTGGCGTCGAGAAACGCGCCGCCGCGGCTAAGGTTCGCCTTATGCACGGCGCGCGCCACGATATCGCGCGGGGCCAGTTCGCCGTCGGGATGGTCGTCGAAGGCGAAGCGCTCGCCTTTCGCGTCGATCAGGACCGCGCCTTCGCCGCGCAAGGCTTCGGTGGCCAGAGGCGCCGGGTCGCGGCCAACCTTGAGCGCGGTCGGATGGAATTGCACGAATTCCGGATCGGCGATCTCAGCCCCCGCCAGGGCCGCCATCGCCATGCCTTCGCCGCGTAAGGCGGACGGGTTGGTGGTGACGGCATAAAGCCCGCCCGCCCCACCGGTCGCCAGAATGATGGCGGGCGCGTAGATGTCGATCAGCTTATCGCCGCGCCGGATCAGCGCGCCGATCACGGTCTTGGCGTCGGATTTTATCAAACCCAAGGCATGAGCGTCTTCCCAGATGTCGATATGCGATGCTTTTTGCACTGCCGCGACTACGGCTTCGAGAATCTTCTTCCCCGCCAGATCGCCGCCAACGCGCGCCACACGCGCCAGACTGTGCGCGGCCTCGCGGTTGAGCACAAAGCCGCCGTCGGGCGTCTTGTCGAACGGGGCGCCGAGCGCGTTGAGGCGACGCACCGTGCCGGGACCGGCCTCGGTCAGGGCGTGCGCGGCTTCGGCATCGACCAGGCCTGCGCCCGCGTTCACCGTGTCGAGCGCATGGGCGGCGGGCGAATCCTCGGCGGACAGGGCCGCCGCCATGCCGCCCTGCGCCCAGGCGGACGAGGCGGCCTGGCCCAGCGCGACCGGCGACAGCACCAGCGTCTTGTGCGACGCGCAGGCGAGCGCCGCGGACAGTCCGGCCAGCCCCGCGCCGATGATCAGCGGGCCGTTATGGATGAAGATTTCGTTGGCCATGATGTTGCCCATTCCTTAGAGGGCGGGACCGCGCGGCGGTCAGAACGGGTGTCCTAGCTGATCATCTCGACATCGACATGATGCCGCGCCTTGACCATGTCGTAGCGGGCGGGCGTCCTCAGCGGCGGCATGTCGATCATGCGCTGGACGGCGGCGGCGGCGCGCGGGATCAGGGCCGGGTCGACCGTGACCTCGAACTGACGCAGGCGCAGGGAATCATAAATGCCTTGCAGGGTGATGCGCTTCATGTGCGGGCACAGATTGCATGGGCGCAGGAACTCGACGCCCGGCGCGTCGGCGGTGACATTGTCGGCCATCGAGCATTCGGTGATCAGCACAACCTGAGTGGGCTTATTTCTGGTCACATAGTCGCTCATCGCCGTGGTCGAGCCGGTGAAGTCCGAGGCCGCGATCACGTCGGGCGGGCATTCCGGGTGGGCCAGCACCACCGCGTTCGGATGGGCCTTGCGCACCTCGGCGATATCATCGGCGTCGAAGCGTTCATGCACTTCACAGGCGCCCGCCCAGGCGATGATCTTGATGTCCGTCTGGCGCGCGACGTTCTTGGCCAGGAACTGGTCGGGCAGCATGATGACCGTATCGACGCCCCATTCGCGCGCGATGTGTTCGACCACCTGCACCGCATTGGCCGAGGTGCAGCAGATGTCGGTCTCGGCCTTCACCTCGGCGGTGGTGTTGACATAGGTGACGACCGGCAGGCCCGGATAGCGCTGCTTGATCAGCCGCACCTGTTCGCCCGTGATCGACGACGCCAGCGAGCAGCCGGCGCGCTGGTCGGGGATCAGCACGGTCTTTTCCGGCGCCAGAATCTTCGAGGTTTCGGCCATGAAATGCACGCCGCCCTGCACGATGATGGCGGCGTCGGACTTTGCCGCCTCGCGCGCCAGGCCCAGCGAGTCCCCGACATAGTCGCCGACGCCGTGAAAAATATCGGGCGTCATATAGTTGTGCGCCAGAATGACCGCGTTCATCTCGCGCTTCAGCCGGTTGATCGCGGCGATCAGCGGGGCCTGCAAACGCCACTCAAGATCCGAGACCTTGCCCTTCAGGCGGTCGTGGATCGCGGCGGTTTCGACCTCGACTTCAGGCGTGAATTCCAATGGCAAGGCTGTGTCCAGCATGGCGTGTCCTCAAACCACTTATGCTCAATTTCAGCATAAGGTGTCTATAACATAGTCGCTGGCGCCGGGGATGCAATACGCATTTTCCCGCAAAGCTTCACGTTTTATGACAAAGGCGCGACGCCGAACCTGTGTTAAAATACCTGCTCCAGGACGCCGCAACCCGATGTTTCCACCTTGAATCCTTATGCTCCGCGCACATATTTCAGACATCCGATCCCGTCATTGCCTTCAAGCTAAAGGAGATTTTTCATGGCGAAAGAAACCGGCGTCGATCACAACAAAACCGTGGGGCACGAACTGTCCAAGGTTCTGGCCGACACCTTCACCATCTATCAAAAGACGCATGGCTATCACTGGAATGTGGTCGGTCCGAATTTCCGTGGCCTGCACCTGCTGCTGGAAGAACAGTACAATGAGATCTGGACCTCGGTGGATGAAGTCGCCGAGCGCATTCGCGCCCTGGGGCAGACCGCGCCGATGGGCGCCGACGCCTTCGGCAACCTGACCTCGATCAAGGATGGCGACCCGACCCTGTCGGCGGAGGGTATGCTGAAAGACCTGATCGCCGGTAATGAAACGACGGTGGCGACGCTGAAAAAAGCCGCCGAGGTCGCCGACGAAGCGGGCGATATCTCGACCAACGATCTTTGCACCCAGCGCATCACGGCGCATGAAAAGCATATCTGGATGCTGAAATCGTCGCTGGCTTAATTTCCGGCGTAAAGTCTGGTAAAGGCGCGGCATGGTCTTCATCACGCCGCGCCTTTCCGTACCCGACAACGAACTGCGCGAAACCTTCGTGCGGGCGTCGGGCGCGGGCGGCCAGAATGTCAACAAGGTCGCCACGGCGGTCGAGCTGCGCTTTTCGATTACGAACAACTGGAGCCTGCCTTACGAGGTCAAACAGCGGCTAATCGCGCTGGGCGGGCGGCGCGTGACGCAGGAGGGCGAGCTGGTGCTGTTCGTCCAGACGCACCGCACACAGGAGATGAACCGCAAGGCGGCGCTGGAGCGCTTCGTCGCCCTGGTGCAGAAGGCCGCCGAACCACCTCCTCCTCTGCGGGTCAAGACGAAGCCGACGCAGGGTTCGGTGCGCCGCCGACTGGCGGGCAAGGCGATCCGCGCAAGCGTTAAGGCAAACCGGGGGCGGGTTCAGGATCCCGACGAGGACTGAGCCGCGCCGGACGGAACGGGCGACGGCTTATCGATCAGTTTGGCGCGCAACCTGAACCAGCCTAGACTGTAAAAGAAGATCACTCCGACCAGGGCGATGAAACGCAGATCGGTCCTGTAGGTCATGTCGACCAGGCGCGCAGCCAGGCCGACGCCGCTGGACACGGCGGTCAACAGCCAGACGCGCCAGGCCAGCCGCAGATGGCTCGGATCGCGTTTTTGCAGCCAGAGCTGATAGAGATGCTCCTTATGCGGACGCATCAGATTACGACCCGCGCGGGCGCGTACAATCAAGGTCAGCACGACATCGACCAGCAGCGGCGCCAGCACGAAGCCGCCCAGCCAGACCGAACCGACGCCGTAATTGCGCGTCATCAGGGTCAGGCCGGTGATAAGCGCCCCGCCGAACAGGGAACCGGCGTCCCCCTGAAACACAGCGGCGCGTGAAGGGCGCAAGGGCGGCAGGTTCCACGGCAGAAAGCCCAGATGCGCGCCCGCCGCGCAGACCGCGACCATCAGCGGCGCGCCCAGCCAGGCGCCGGCGATGCTGAGCGGTCCCAGGGCGACGATCAGAACAGCGAAAACGCTCAGACTGATGAACTGGCTGCCGATCGCCAGTCCGTTGGCGCCGTCCATGAAATTGATCGCGTTCATACCCAGAACCAGCCAGAGCGCGCTGCCCGGTATGCTGAGCCAGTCCGGCAGGGTCAGGATCAGGCCGGGGCCGAAATCAAGCGTATCGACATGATAAAAGCCTGCGAAGATGAGGCTGACGACAACCTGAAAGCCAAGACGCCATCTGGCGGGCACGTCAAGCAGGTCGTCAACGGCGCCGCACACGCCCATAAGGATTGAAAAAGCCAGCAAGATCAAACCATCGCGCCAGCCGCCCGGAATATTGTCTCCAAACAGACACAAGACGGCTCCAAGCGCCAGACCAGTCGCCGCCATGATGGCGAGGCCGCCGCTAGTCGGGGTCGGATGATCGTGTGCGCCGCGCGTGCGCGGCCTGTCCACCGGTCCGCCGCGCGCCGCCAGCCAGGTCAGCAACAGGGCGGCGACAAGGGCGAAGGCGAAGCCTGCCGCCAGAAGCGTCGGCGGCAGCAACCAGATCGCATGTGAAGTTTGCGACATAAGAACCTGTATCTCCCAGTCCCCCGAAGCCGTCCCCCAACGGCCTGCTCAGAGATATGGACGCGCGTCGTCGTCCGATTACGGCAAGTTAACACAAAAAAGCGACGACGGAAGGCCCGCCGCCGCTTTTGTTACAGTTGCGCATTGACCGCGCCAGTTTATTTCAAGCTGGCGCAGAAACGCTGAATCCGCGAGCAGGCTTCGGTCAGCACGGCCTCTGAGGTCGCATACGAGATGCGGAAGAAGGGCGACAGGCCGAAAGCCGCGCCATGTACGACGGCGACCTCCTCGGTTTGCAGCAGTTCGGAGGCAAACGTCTCATCGCTGTCGATGATCTTGCCCGACGGCGCCTGCTTGCCGATGCAGCCCGCGATCGACGGATAGACGTAAAACGCGCCGTCCGGCGTCGGGCAGGTCACGCCCTTGGCGTTGTTCAGCATGGCCACCACCAGATCGCGGCGCTTACTAAAGACGGCGGCGCGCTGTGGGATGAAGTCCTGCGGCCCGTTGAGCGCCTCAACGGCGGCCCATTGTGCAATTGAACACGGGTTGGAGGTCGATTGCGACTCGATCTTGCCCATGGCCTTGATCAGGCCTTCGGGACCGGCGCAGTAACCGATGCGCCAACCGGTCATCGAATAGGCTTTCGACACGCCGTTCATGGTCAGGGTGCGGTCATAAAGCTCCGGGACGACCTGCGCGATGGTCGCGTACTGGAAGCCGTCATAGAGAATATGCTCGTACATATCGTCGGTCAGCACCCAGACCTGCGGATGGCGCTTCAGCACCTCGCCCAGCGCCTTCAGCTCATCGGCGGTATAGGCGGCGCCCGACGGATTGGACGGCGAGTTGAGGATCAGCCACCTGGTCTTGGGCGTGATCGCCGCTTCGAGCGTTTCGGGCTTCAGCTTGAAGCCCGTCTCCATCTCGCCGACCGCAATCACCGGCGTTCCGCCCGCCAGCAGCACCATGTCGGGATAGGACACCCAGTAAGGGGCCGGCACGATCACTTCATCGCCGGGGTTCAGCGACGCCATCATGGCGTTATAGATGACCGGCTTGCCGCCCGGCGCGACGTGAACCTTGCTGGTCTTGTACTCCAGGCTGTTCTCGCGCTTGAACTTGTCGACGATCGCCTGCTTCAGCTCCAGAATGCCGTCGACGTCGGTGTAGCGCGTCTCGCCGCGCTTGATCGCCTTAATGGCGGCGTCGCAGATGTTTTCCGGCGTGTCGAAATCGGGCTCGCCGGCGCCAAGGCTGATCACCTTCTTACCCTGACGGGCCAGTTCGCGGGCCTTGGCGGTGACGGCCAGGGTCGGGGACGGCTTGACGCGTTTGAGGGTTTCGGATTCGGTGAAGGTCGACATGATCGTACTCGGCTGCTCTGCGGCCCGCGCCGGGGCCTGCGTGGAAAAATGCAGGCCTCTCTTTACTCGCACACGCTCGTTTGTCCAACCGTCATCCGCAAACATGATGCAAAATCTCCCTGCTGCGTCCCAGGTGCGGCGATTTCGCCGCGCTTGGTTGCGTCTGAATTCAGTTTTCCGCTGTCCCTGACCTTGTAAGCGGTGCTATGGACGCCGGAATAGAACAGATGAATGGAAGTTTGTGCAATGCACAAGCAGGTTCAATAAATGTGGCGAAACGTAACGCGCTTTCTGGTCAATCTTGACGCTCGCGCCATCCGCGCGGTGTGGACCAGCGCGCTCTTGCTGGCCCTGGTCGTCGCCACCTTCCTGATCGGCAAGTCGCCCTGGGGCCGCGAGATGACGGCGGGACTGGAGGCGTGGATGCAGTCCTATCAGCATTCGCCGCTGGCCGTGCTGATCGTGACGGCGGTGTTCTGCGTCTCGGCCCTGTTCGGCGCGCCGCAATTCGTGCTGATCGCCGCCTGCGTGGTGGCCTTCGGGCCGGTGCGGGGCTTTGCCTATTCCTGGTTCGCCACGGTCGTCTCGGCGGTCATGACCTTCTATATGGGCCGTTTCGCCGGACAGAAGCTGCTGGCGCGTTTCGGCGGCAAGCGGCTTGACCGTCTGTCTGGTTATCTGGGCCAGAACGCCTTTTCCGCCTCCTTCATCGTGCGCAACATCCCCTCGGCGCCGTTTATCGTCGTCAATATGGCTTTCGGCGCCTCGCGCGCGGGCTTTTTAAGCTTCATCGGCGGCTGCGCGCTCGGCGTCCTGCCCAAGACGGCGCTGGTCACTCTGTTCGGCTCGTCGTTCTCTTCTCTCGGCAAGGGAGGAAACTGGAAAATGGCCTTGCTGCTGGCGGGGCTGGCCGTGGTCTGGCTGGGCGTCATGCTGGCGTCGCGTCGCGTCTATGAACGCGCCCGCCACCGCGCCGAAACGGCGCACAGGTCGAGCCCGGATGACGCGGCGCAATAGAGCGATGACATTTTCCGTGATCGGCGCGGACAAAAAAGAGATCG
>DATMTF010000237.1:0-5248 GCA_035565015.1 Asticcacaulis sp.
CTCGTCATCCAGCAGCGCTTCAATCCGCAGCAACTGGTTGTACTTGGCGATCCGGTCCGAACGCGCCAGCGAGCCCGTCTTGATCTGACCGCAGTTCATCGCCACCGCCAGATCGGCGATGGTCGAATCCTCGGTTTCGCCCGAACGATGCGACATCACCGACGTATAGCCCGCGCGGTGCGCCATATCGACCGCGTCCATCGTCTCGGACAGGGTGCCGATCTGGTTGACCTTGACCAGCAATGAATTGGCCATGCCCTCGACAATGCCCGTCTCCAGACGGTCCGGATTGGTCACGAACAGATCGTCGCCGACCAGTTGGATGCGGTCGCCCAGGCGGTCGGTCAGCAGGCGCCAGCCCTCATAATCGTCCTCGGCCATGCCGTCTTCGATCGAGCAGATCGGAAATTTGTCGGCCAGACCGACCAGATAATCGACCATCTGGCCGCCATCCAGCACCTTGCCCTCACCTGCCAGATTGTACTTGCCGTCCTTGAAGAACTCGGTCGAGGCCACGTCCATGGCCAGCCAGAAATCCGAACCGGCCTTATAGCCCGCCGCTTCGCCCGCCTTCATGATGAAGGACAGCGCCTCTTCCGCCGAAGCCAGGTTCGGCGCGAAACCGCCCTCATCGCCGACATTGGTGTTGTGACCGGCGGCCTTCAGGCCCTTCTTCAGGGAGTGGAAGATTTCCGCGCCCATGCGCAGCGCTTCGGAGAAGGATTCCGCACCCGCCGGGACGATCATGAATTCCTGAATGTCGATCGGGTTATCAGCGTGCGCGCCGCCGTTGATGATGTTCATCAGGGGCACAGGCAGGACGCGCGCCGACAGGCCGCCGACATATTTGTACAGCGGCAGGCCCGACGACAGGGCGGCGGCGCGCGCCGTGGCCAGCGAGACGCCGAGAATGGCGTTGGCGCCCAGGCGGCTCTTGTTCGGCGTGCCGTCCAGATTGATCATGGCCTGATCGAGACGGCGCTGATCCAGCGCCTCAAAGCCCGAAATGGCGTCGAAAATCTCGCCATTGACGGCATCGACCGCCGCCTTCACGCCTTTGCCGCCATAGCGCTTGGGGTCGTTGTCGCGCTTTTCGACCGCTTCGTGCGCGCCGGTCGAGGCGCCCGACGGCACCGCCGCGCGACCGAACGAGCCGTCATCCAGGGTCACATCGACCTCGACCGTGGGATTGCCGCGCGAGTCGAGAATTTCACGAGCGGCGATGTCGATGATTTCGGGCATGGATGCGTCCTTATGATGACCGGGATTTCTGACAGCGCTGCCTTAGCAAGCCTCACAGCGCATGACAAGCAACAACGAAAAAGCGCGACGGACATGAGGCCCGTCGCGCTATATAAACCGTGACCAGATAAGGACTTAGTCCTTCTTCGGCGTGATCACTTGGCGGCCCTTGTACATGCCGGTCTTCAGATCGACATGGTGCGGACGGCGCAGTTCGCCGGTGTCCTTGTCTTCGGTGTAGCTGTTGGCGCCCAGGGCGTCATGCGAGCGGCGCATATTGCGACGCGAGGGCGATACTTTTCGCTTGGGAACGGCCATGTCCGTGTCTCTCTTGGGTCAGAAGCCGAAAGCGTCCGCCTTCAGGCACAAAAACAGAATACAACCCACGCTTTGGTGAGTCAGAAGGCGCGCCTTATGCCGCAAGTCAGCATGCGGATCAAGGCCTAAATGGCGCGGATGCGGGATTAATTCAGTCCTCGACCTGCGCCGAGGCTTCGATCTCGACCAGCCATTCCGGGTTGATCAGCCCCTTGATCTCGGCGAAGGTCGAGGCCGGACGAATCTGGCCGAACACCTCGCCATGCGCGCGCGCCGCGTCCTTCCACAGCGAAATATCGGTCAGGAAAATGCGTGTGCGAATAATGTGTTCGGCCTTGCCGCCGGCGTCCTCGACCGCCTTGACGATGATTTCCAGCGCCGCCCTGGTCTGCTCGTAACAGTCGCCGACGCCCGCCGTTTTGCCGTCGCGGATCGGCGCGGTGCCGGAGACTTCGATGCGATTGCCGACGCGCACGGCGCGGGAGAAGCCGATCTCTCCCTCAAAAGGCGAACCGGAGGAAACGAGCTGACGCATGGGTGGAAATCCTTTTTTATGCCTGTAAATGCCGCTCGTTTGGCCATTTATGGCGTAAAATTCAAGTTTTTAATGGCTGGGTTCATCCCCACGCACCCGCTCGACGCTCTCGATCATCGGCGAGGTGCGTAAGGCGGCGGCGATATTGATGATATGGCGCGCGTCCAGCACCTCGATGTCGAAGTCGATGTCGAGGAAGTCGAGCGGCTTGGCGTGGATGGCGATATTGACGATATTGCCCTTGGCCTCGCCGATCAGCGTACAGGCCTGGCCCAGAACGCCCGGCTTGTTCTGCATATTGACGCGCAGGCGCGCAATCGACAGCGTGTTCTTCTCGGCGTTCAGCGTCCAGTGCAGGTCGATCCAGCGCTCTTTCTCTTCATCGAGCGCCTCCAGGGTTTCGCATTCGATGGAATGGACATGCACGCCGTCCGCCTCGACAATGCCGACAATGCGATCGCCCGGCACCGGACGGCAGCATGTGGAGAAAAACACGCTGGAGCCGTCGCGCAGCGCCGTGCCGCGCACAAAGGCCAGACCGCCCTCACCGTCGCGGATGCGCGTCAGCGTGTCGAGCGACAGGGTCATCGGCAGTTTCAGGCCGGGGAACAGGGCCTCGACGACGCGCGTGACCGGAATCTTGCCGCGCCCGCACAGTTCGTACAGCTCATCCTCGCTGGCGACATTGAATTTGTCGAAGGCCGGACGCCAACTGATGTCGTTCAGGGATTTGTCGATCTGCGCCACGGCGCGTTCGACCGCCGTGCGCCCGACCTTGATGAAGTCCTCGCGCTCGGACTGGCGCATATGGCGGCGGATGGCGGCGCGCGCCTTGCCGGTGACGGTCAGCGAGAACCAGTCGGCGTTGACGCGCGGCTCAAGCCCGGTGAGAATCTCGACCTGGTCGCCGTTTTGCAGCACGGTGCGCAGCGGCTTGTGCTCGCCATTGATCAGGCAGCCGATGGCGGTTTCGCCGACCTCGGTGTGGACCGCGAAGGCGAAGTCGAGCGGCATGGCGCCGCGCGGCAGCGAGATAAGCCGTCCCTTGGGCGAGAAGACGAAGACCTGATCGAGGAACATCTCCATCTTGGCGTGTTCGACCCAGTCTTCCGAATCGCCGCCGTTCTCGACGATGGCGACGATATTGCGAAGGCTGTTGATCGGGTTGCGCCCGCCATTGGCCATCGCGGCTTCCTCGTCGAAGCCGTAGGTCTGGTTCTTGTAGCCCCAGTGGGCGGCGACGCCCTCCTCGGCCACGCGGTCCATCTCCTCGGTGCGGATTTGCAGCTCGATGCGCGTCCCCTTCGGGCCGATGACCGTGGTGTGCAGCGATTTGTAATTGTTCGACTTCGGCGTCGAAATGAAGTCCTTGAAACGCTCCTGCACGCACGGCCAGGTCCGGTGCAACACGCCGAGCGCCCGGTAGCAGTCCTCGACGCTGTTCGTCACCACACGGAAGGCGTAGATGTCGGAAAGCTGGTTGAAGCCGACGCTCTTGCGTTGCAGCTTGCGCCAGATCGAGTACGGCGACTTTTCGCGTCCCGACACGCGGGCGAACATGCCCGCCTTTTCCAGCTTGGCCGCCACGTCGCGCGCAATCGCTGCGACCGTGTCGCCGCGGCTTTTGCGCATGTCTTCAAGGCGGTGGATGATCGCAGAATGGCCACGCGGGTTGATGAAGGAAAAGGCCAGATCCTCCAGTTCGGTCGCAAAGCGGTTGCAGCCGATGGAGCGCGCCAGCGGCGCATAGACTTCGAGCGTTTCGCGCGAAATGCGCTCGCGCTTATGCTCCGGCACGAAATGCAGGGTGCGCATATTGTGCAGCCGGTCGGCCAGCTTGATCAGCAGCACGCGCACGTCCCTGGCGATGGCCAGGATGAATTTACGCAGGTTTTCCGAGGACTTGGTGTATTCCGACTGCAATTCCAGCCGTGTCAGCTTGGTCACGCCTTCAACCAGGGTGGCGACCTCCTCGCTGAATTTCGCGGCGATCTCCTCACGCGTCGCGGGCGTGTCCTCGATGGTGTCGTGCAGCAGGGCCGCCGCGATGGCCGAAGCGTCGAGCTTATAGTCGGTCAGAATGCCCGCGACCTCAATCGGATGCGCAAAGTAAGGATCGCCTGAGGCCCGCAACTGCGCGCCGTGCATCTGCATGGCATAGACATAGGCGCGGTTCAGCATCGCCTCATCGACGGTCGGATCATAGGCGGCGACGCGCTCGATCAGTTCGAACTGGCGCAGAAATTTCGGACGGTTCGGCGACGGCGCGGGACGCTCAGAGGGTGCGGCGCTGTCGGGCGAAGCATTGGCAGACGCGGGCGCAGGATGCGCCATCAGCGTCTCCGCTGCGCCCACTGCCTTATCCGCCACTTTTTCGCCTTCCGACATACGCGTCCGTCCTTAACAAACCCATGCCAGATAAAGACGTCATGGGTTAAAAAGCATCTCACGAACTCGAAAATTCACAAGACTTATTCACAGCAAAAAAGGCCCGGCCACACGGGGCCGGACCTTATTTTACATGGGAAGCCGACGATATTTCGCCAGTCCTGTTTTAGAAGCGTTCTTCCTGACCGCCATCGCGATCCGATTGCAGGGCGCGGATCAGTTCGCTTTCCGACATCTGCTGATGCTGCGGCTCGGCCAGCAGGGCCAGGGTTTCGGCCTCTTCCTCCGCCTCGGTGCGCTCATCGACACGTTGCAGCGACGCGATCAGGCTTTCGGTCAGGGTTTCCGGCGCGATCACGCCGTCGGCGATTTCGCGCAAGGACACGACGGGGTTCTTGTCGTTGTCGCGCTCGACCTGAATGGCCGAACCCGACGAGATGGCGCGGGCGCGGTGCGCGGCCAAAAGCACGAGATTGAAGCGGTTGTCGATCTTTTCGACGCAATCTTCGACGGTGACGCGGGCCATGAAATACCTCGGAAACAGGGACAGCTCCGCTCAGGCCCGATGCTCGTCACACCCGGCCACGGCGAAGCGGCAAGACATATTTGACGAAGCCTATAAAGACCTTCGCCCATAATGACAAGGAAAATGCGAATTGCTGGTCCGTCTGCGCCGCCTGAGCGGGTTGAAACGCGGCAAGGGTTTATCCACAGATCAGCACAGATATTCCAGTTGGATTGCACGCTACCGCTATCGGCGGAGGC
>DATMTF010000238.1:0-2505 GCA_035565015.1 Asticcacaulis sp.
ATTTATGATCCATTTTGTGAGGAAATGGACGCCAAGCGCGCGCATGAACTGAGAATAGTCGGCGTAGGCTGGGCGGCATGTGAGGGCGCATTGATATCACCGCCCGATTCGGTAAAAACTCAGGAGGAACGTCCGTTTCGCGTCTTCACCCCCTTCTTCAAGGCGCTGCAAAACACGGACGGCATGCGCGATCCCGCAACATCGCAACCTCATGACGGCGCATGGCGCGCACCCGTTGCCTGGCCCGACACACTGGAGATCGCAGATCTGAACCTGCATCCGCCACTCACACCCTCCGGCGCCGATTGGACGCAAGGCTTCAACCTGGCCACGCCGGGCGAACGTGGAGCGCGCAAAATGCTCAGGCAGTTTCTGCGTGAAGGCCTGGCCGACTATGCCAATGGTCGCGACCGGCCTGATGTAAACGTGACATCGCGCCTGTCGCCGCACCTGCGTTTTGGCGAAATCAGCCCGCATCGCATTCTGCTGGAACTCAACAAGGCGGTCGCGGCAAATCCGCGCCTGTCCGCGCCTGCGGCCAAATTCCGCTCAGAACTGGCGTGGCGCGACTTCTCCTACAACCTTTTGCGCCAGCAACCGCGCCTGCACACAACCAATTTTCGCGATGATTTCGACAGCTTTCCCTGGCGCAATGATCCAGTCGCCTTACGCGCTTGGCGGCGCGGAGAAACCGGCTACGATCTGGTGGACGCCGGCATGAAGGAACTCTGGACGACTGGCCATATGCACAACCGCGTGCGCATGATCGCCGCCTCCTTTCTGATCAAACACCTGCTGATCGACTGGCGCGAGGGCGAACGCTGGTTCTGGGATTGTCTGCTCGACGCCGATCCGGCTAATAATCCGGCAAGCTGGCAATGGGTGGCCGGATGCGGCGCCGACGCCGCGCCCTATTTTCGCATCTTCAACCCGATCACGCAGGCCGCAAAATTCGACCCGAAAGGCGTCTATCGCGCTCGCTGGCTAGGCGGCGATCTGGACAGTTATGTGAGGGCTGATAAAGCTGGAACGCCCAATGCCGATCCACGCCGTCGCCTGATTGTCGAGCATAGTTTCGCCCGGCAGCGCGCGCTCGACGCTTATCAGGACCGTAATCGACATGAATCAGATTGACGCCGACGAACTTCACAAATTGATCGCCCGCAACGCCGTCAAGGTGATCGATGGCAGTTGGGCGCTGGACGGAACCGATATGCGCGCCCTCTATGTGCAGGACCATATACCCGACGCCGTCTTTTTCAATCTGGACATCGTCAGCGACCCATCCAGCGGGCTGCCGCATATGGCGCCGACGCCGGAAGTCTTCGCCTCGTGTGTCGGCCAGATGGGCGTCAGCGATCACGATACGGTCGTCGTTTATGACAGGCAGGGCCTGTTTTCAGCAGCGCGGGTCTGGTGGACCTTCCGGTTGATGGGGCATCGCGATGTGCGGGTCTTACGCGGGGGGCTTCCGGCATGGAAGGCGGCGGCTTTTCCGACGGAGGCAGGCATTCCCACGCCACAACCGGTCAGCTATCGAACGTCACATCGGAACGATCTGCTTATTCATTGCGATCAGCTTATGCGCTGTCTGGACGCCCCTGACGCTCTGGTGCTCGACGCCCGACCGCGCGCCCGCTTCTATGGAGAGGCGCCGGAGCCGCGTTCTGGCCTGCGTTCCGGTCATATGCCCGGCAGTCGCAACCTGCCCTTTGCCGAGCTTGTGCGCGACGGCGCTCTGCTGCCGGTCGCGGATCTGCGTGCGATATTCCGTGACCTGGGCGTGGATGAAAAGACAAGCCTGATCACCACCTGCGGCTCCGGCGTCACCGCCGCTATCCTGAGCCTCGCGCTGGCGGAAACCGGTCGTGAAGCACAGCTCTACGATGGCTCTTGGGCGGAATGGGGCATGGAGAACGCATCGACGCCAGTGGTGACGCATCCTTAGGGCGTATGGCGACTCCGACAGGACTCGAACCTGTAACCGTCCGCTTAGAAGGCGGATGCTCTATCCAGTTGAGCTACGGAGCCTTGCAACGCCTCAGTGAGTCCAGGACTGCTTGCGGCTGGAGGCGAAGTTGTCGGCATAGGCCTTGATGATCTTCGGCGGCGTTTCCGGTTCGATCAGGCGGAATGGAATGCCGTGATGCTCGGCAAAGGCCATGGCCTGATCCTTGGTCTCGAAGGTCAGACGCACCTGGGCATCAGTATCGGCCGAGGAGGTCCAGCCCATGAGCGGGTCGGGCGTACGCGCCGAGCGCGGTTCGAATTCCAGCACCCAGTCGTGAGTCTTGGCCCTGCCCGATTGCATGGCGGTTTTGGCCGGCTTGAAAATGCGCGCAAACATCCGTGTCTCCTTGGCCCCGGCACAGATTCTGCCGGAGCTTTGCCCGTGTTACTACAAAGCCTGGCGCGTTTGCAATGCGAAGATGAGATGTTGCGCCGTAGGGCGAGAGGATAGGCTTCGCTTCGCTGAACTCGCGCTTTGCTGATAGCAAAGCGCTC
>DATMTF010000239.1:0-11052 GCA_035565015.1 Asticcacaulis sp.
GGATGACGGCACGAAGTGGCTGGAGATCAACACCAAGTACGCCGCCATCTGGCCGAACATCTCCGAAAAAGGCACGCCGCCCGCCGACCGCGAAGACTATGAGCGTGAAACCGGCAAGTTCGAGAAGTACTTTTCCGAAAAGCCCGGCGACGGAAAATAGGGCGAAATTGCGGCGCAAAGTCGCAAAAACGCTCTGTAATATCTTAACAATTGCACGGTCATCGCCTGATGGCCGCTTTATTTTGTCGTAAATTTGTGATATACACAGTTTTATTGCAAGAGTCGCAGCGGCCTCGTATGCCTTCATTGCAGGGCAGAGACCAGACGATCCGCGCAAATCTTCGTTTGTTTTATTGAGCGTTCGCTTCCCTCCACGCCGGAAGGTTTCGGATGCGCCATCGACACAGGTCGGATGATAACCTTGTCTTAGTCAGGAATTTGGCGCGCGCCATCCCGAAGTCCTTGAGAAAAACTCTCCGGGTTCGGGATTTTGTGCGCCTTAGCGTATCGCCGGAGCCTCCCCGGAGCCGGTTACGCCTTTCTGACGCCCGAAGGACCACGTTGTCGCCGAAATGTCTCTAACCGCGAAAGGTTCGCCATGTCCGCAGACACCCTCACCCTTTCCCGTCATGATTTCACCGTAGGCGACAAGGTCGTCTATCCGGCGCACGGCGTCGGTTCTGTCGCGGCGGTCGAAACCCAGGAAGTGGCCGGCCTCAGCCTTGAAGTCTATGTCATCACCTTCGACCACGAAAAAATGACCCTGCGCGTCCCGACCAGGAAGGCCAAGACCGCCGGTCTGCGCCATCTGGCTGCCGACGCCGTCATGTCGCAGGCCCTGACCACGCTCAAGGGCCGCGCCCGCATCAAGCGCACCATGTGGTCGCGCCGCGCGCAGGAATATGAAGCCAAGATCAATTCCGGTTGCCTGGTTTCGCTGGCCGAGGTGGTGCGCGATCTGCACCGCGCCGACAACCAGCCGGAACAGTCCTATTCGGAGCGCCAGCTTTACGAATCGGCGCTGGACCGCATGGCGCGCGAAGTCGCCGCGATCGAAAAGATCGACCGCGACGCCGCCGTGGCCATCCTGAACAAGAACCTGACCAAGGCGGCGTAAAGCGCGCCTTGAGGTCTGAGTCAAAAGCCTCCTGGTTCGCCGGGAGGCTTTTTATTTGTCTGATGGTTTCAGGCTGACGCCCTGATCCAACGATACTTCCGCCTTCCCGCCGAACTGCGCAGGGTCCAGGCAACCCATAAAACCGTGCGGATAGGTTTTGACGCCACGTCGGGTTGTCATATGCACCACGCCCGCAACCGCCAGCGCGATCTTGTTCGCCGGACACGTCTTCGTGCGCCTGCCATCTGATACGACGGAGCCGCCATCGGATTGTTGCACGACGCTGGCGCCTGCGCCCGTTGCAAGCCGCCCCCCGGCTTCCAGCGTCATATGAATATCCTGAGCGTTCGCCACACCCGCCAGCATTAGCGACGCGATAAGAATAAGCCTAAGCATGAAACAATCCCTCCCCCATATTCCCAAACCTGTTATAGGCTCGCCGCAACGCTCTGAACAGCGGCATTTTGCGCCGTTTACCCCTTGACCTGACCGCGTGGCTTGCTTATAGAACGCGCCTCTCGCGTGACCCGGCGGACGCCGTGGTGTCGCGCACATGTTTATTCGCTTCGCTTCTTCAGAGCGCAGCCTTTTTATACGAAGGTGTCCCATGTCGCGTCGCTGCGAACTCACCGGTGTCGGTCCGATGGTCGGCCACAGCGTGAGCCACTCCAATATCAAGACCAAGCGCCGCTTCCTGCCGTCGCTGCATCAGCATGACCTGGCCTCGGATGCTCTGGGTCAATCCTTCCGTCTGAAGATCTCGAACGCCGCCCTGCGCACGCTCGACTTCAGGGGCGGCCTGGATGCGTTTCTGGTCAAGGCCGACGATGACGCGCTGTCGCTGCGCGCCCGCCGCCTGAAGAAGCAGATCAAGGCGAAGCTGGCGGAAAAGGCTGCGTAAGCCTTTTCCGATTTGCTAAGAATGGAAAAACCCGGCTGAAACAGCCGGGTTTTTTGTTATTTAACCGCGGTTCTCTAACCAAATAACAGACCATACCCCACCGCCGCCGCCAGGATGAGCGCCGGTATCGACCACAGGTGGAAGCTGCGCCACGCGCCCTTGTGTCCCAGCAGGCGCAGCGCGATCAGATTGGCCAGCGAGCCGGGCAGCAGGCCGAAGCCGCCGATATTGACCCCGTAGCTGAGGCTCTTCCAGTCGTGCGTGAACGGCTCCAGCGCAATGGCGGCGGGGACATTGCTGATGACCTGCGACAACACAATCGCCGCGCCATAGAGCCGGTGCGGTTCGCTCAGGCCAATCAGGACATGGCTGACCGCTGGTAATCCCGCCAGCAGCCGCAGGTCCACGAACATCAGTGCGAACACCAGCAGCAGCGCCCAGTCGAGCCGCGCCAGCACGCCCCGGCGGAAGATCAGGAACAGGCCGAGCAGGACCAGACCGGCGGGAACCGCCCACCCCGCATTGACGGCGATCAGAAAGGGCGGATAAAGAACCAGCGCCGCCGCCAGCAGGCCGCGATCCACGCGCCCGGCCTCGACCTCATGGCGTTGTAGCCTGCGCGCCGGAAAGGCCAGCCAGGTCGTCAGCAGCAGGGCTGCGATCAGCACGGCGGCCAGCGGCGCCATGGCGGCGGTAAAGGCCATAAAGGACACATCCGAAGTCTGCCACAGGAACAGGTTCTGCGGGTTACCGATCGGCGTCAGCAGCGACCCGGTATTGGCGGCCAGAGCCTCGAAGATCACCAACCGCACCGGCGACTGCCCGGTCAGCCGCGACAGGTTGAGGGTCAGCGGTACGGCGATGAACAGGGCGACGTCATTGGTGACGAACATGGCGGCGATGACGGTGAGCGCGACAAGGGCCAGCGCCGCCAATCGTTGCGTACCTGCATGATCGATCAGGCGCGCCGCTGACCAGCGCAGTCCGCCGCTGAGGTCAAGCGCTGTGGTCAGACACAAAAGCCCGCCCAGCGCCGCAAGAGTGCGTGCATCGATCAGGCCGGGAATATGCGCGATGCGATCCGGCGCGATCAGGCACAGGATCAGCAGCAGCGCCAAAAGAGCCGCCGCCAGCTTCTCACGTTGGATAAGGGCGGCAAGCGAGGCGAACGACATGGCGGCTCCGGTTAACTCCGCCTTGTAGCGGGCTCAGGCGATTTGCGCCATATGCAGCAGGCTCAGGCGGCCCTCAACCTGTGCGGCGGTCATGGCTTTGGCGGGTTTGAAGGTCACCACGGCGGTCTCGCCGGGCAGCAGGTCGAAATAGTTGTCGCTGAACACGCCGTCCATATCGTCGAAGCTCAGGTAAAGGTTTTTGGCCAGGGCGTCCGTGGTCAGAGCTATGGCGATATCGCCGCCGGGCAGCGCCCTCGCCTTTGCAGTCACTTTCGCGTCCGGCAGGGTCAGATCCTTGACCGGACGGATATAGAGCCGGTCCTCGGCCAGAACCGTCTTTTCGGTCGCCAACCGCGCGCGCACCAGTACGCCGTCGGGCATGAAGCGGGACAGCAGGTCATAGACGGACGCCGTGTACGGCGTTGCGGCAGTGTTGGCTTTCACGATCAGCGGCTGGCGCACGGTTTTCAGCGTCTTGCCGTAAAAATCCATCACCTCGATCACCATCTCGGCGCGGCGGTCCTTCAATTCGTCGCTGACGACATGCACGCTGACCTGATCGCCATCGCGCCAGGCCGAGACGAGGATCGGCGCGAAGGATTTGCGCGCAAAGAATTGCTGCGCCTTCCAGCGCCCGTAATAGTCGATGCTGCTCCATGAGGCGACCGGCCAGCAGTCATTGATCTGCCAGAACAGCGAGCCCATGCAATAATCACGGCGCGCGCGGTGCGCCTCCATGGCCATCTTGATGCCCTCGGCCTGCAAGACCTGACCGACATAGAGAAACTGCGCGAAATCCTTCGGAACCTTATAGTCGCGCTGCATGTAGTTTTTAATCGTACCGTTGCCGATCGAGGAGCGTTGGTGCGCCTGCATGACCTCGGAGAAGATGTCGTAATCCTCCGGCTTCGCGTAGGCCGCCACGGTGCGCAGTTCCGGGAAGGACTGGAAGCCGTATTCGCTCATGAACCGGCCGATATGGGTGCGGTAGTCCTCGAACGGCTTTTGCCCCCACCAGACGTCCCAGTAATGGATATCGCCCGATTGCTTCGTAGCGCTGAGATCGGCATGGGTGGCGGTCTTGCCGTCCCAAGTCGCCAGCGGCGAGGACGGGCGATAGCAGCGGTCGGGGTCCAGCTTCGCCACGGTCTGCGGCAGGATTTCGTGGAAGATCGCCTGATAAGCCGCCCACATCTCGTCGCGTTGGGCCTGGGTATAGAGCTGTTTCCAACCCCAGCCGCCGTTGGGGACATCGTTTTCCCAAGCCGAATCAATCTCGTTATTGCCGATCCACAGGGCGAGGCAGGCGTGACCGCGCAGACGCCGAACATTATCCTCAGCCTCGGCGCGGATGCTGTCCAAAAACGCTGGATCGTTCGGGTACATCGAGCAGGCGAACATGAAGTCCTGCCAGACCAGAATGCCGTTTTCGTCGCACAGGTCGTAGAGGCGGTCGTCCTCATAGACGCCGCCCCCCCAGACGCGAATCATGTTCATGTGCGTATCGACGGCGGATCTGACGACGCGCGCATAGGTCTCAGACGTGACGCGCGGCAGGAAGCTGTCATTGGGGATGTAGTTCGCGCCCTTCATGAAGACCGGCGCTCCGTTCAGTTCGACATAGAAGCTGGTCCCGGCGTCGTCGGGCTTCTGCACGATCTTCAGAGTGCGCAAGCCCGTGCGTACGCTGCGGCTATCGCTGGCTGCGCCTTGCGTGATGCTGCCGGTGAAGCTGTAGAGGTGCGCGTCGCCGAGGCCGTTGGTCCACCACAGTTTCGGCCTGGCGAGGCTGAATGTGAGCGGGACCGTGTTCAGACCCGCCGCCAATTGCGCCTCGACGCGCGCCGCCACGCCATCGCCGCGCAGGTCCAGCATCGCCGGACCCGCCGCGTCGGTCACAATCTCGAACACGGCGGTCAGTTCGGCTTTTTCGGGCGTCAGGCTGTCCTGGACAATGTGCAGGTCGTTAATGCGCGCGCCGCTCCACGCCCGCAAGATTATGGGACGCCATACGCCGGAGGTGACGAAGCGCGGTCCCCAGTCCCAACCATAATGATAACCGGCCTTGCGCGTGAACACGCTGACCTTCTTATCGCCCAGCCCGCCGTTTTCGCTCTGGTCGTTGGTGGCGGGCGGATTGTAGCCGAGCGCGGCCAGCTTTTGCAGGCCGATGCGGATCGGGGAGGTAAAGACGATGCGCAGGCTGTTGGCGCCTGTTTTCGCGTGCGGCCTGATGTCTGCGGTCCAGGCGCGGTGCATATTGTCGGCCTGCAAGACTAGCGCATCATTGACATAGACGTCCGCATAGGTGTCCAGCCCTGCAAACACCAGTTCGACATGGCTATGCGCCAGGGTCGCCGCGTCGAGATCGAAGCTTGTGGCGTATTCCCAATCCTTTTTGTCGATCCATTGCTGGTCATGCTCATTGGTGCGCCAGAACGGATCGTCGATCTTGTTATTGGCCAGCAGGTCGGTATGCACCGTGCCGGGAACCGTGGCGGGCAGCCAGTCGCCGGTTCCGGCTTCGCGGAAGGTCCAGCCTTCGGACAGCAGGCGCTCGCCGGGTTGGGCGGTCTGCGCTACAGCCCGTTGTGCGGTCAGGGCGAGCGCTGCGCCCGCCGCGGTCGCCTGTATCAGCTCACGCTTGTTCAAACCCGGATGTGACATAGTGACCTCCCCTGCCCGCTGTTTGCGCAGCGCAATTTGTTATGAAAATCAGCGATTTTCACTTAAATTAATTTGATTTATTTAAATTGGCAAGCCCCAGGCTCAGCGCGTCTCGTCGAACAGCTCGGTCAGCTTGTCCATCAGACCGCCGGCCAGTTGCTCGACGTCGATCAGGGTCAGGGCGCGTTTGTAATAGCGCGTTACATCGTGGCCGATGCCGATGGCGACCAGTTCGACATGTCGCCCTGAGGATTTCGGCGCGTTTTCGATCTCGTGAATCACCTTGCGCAGATGGTTTTCGAGATAGTGGCCGGAATTGACGCTCAGGGTCGAATCATCGACCGGCGCGCCGTCGGAGATCACCATCAAAATCTTGCGCTGCTCCGGCCGCCCGGCCAGCCGCGAATGCGCCCATTGCAGCGCCTCGCCGTCGATATTTTCCTTCAGCAGCCCTTCGCGCATCATCAGGCCGAGATTGCGGTGGGTGCGCCGCCACGGACTGTCGGCGGGCTTGTAGATGATGTGGCGCAGATCGTTGAGACGGCCCGGATGGGCGGGCTTGCCCGCGCGCACCCAGGCTTCGCGCGACTGGCCGCCCTTCCAGGCGCGCGTGGTGAAGCCGAGGATCTCGACCTTGACGCCGACGCGCTCCAGGGTGCGCGCCAGAATGTCGGCGCACATGGCGGCGATCATGATCGGACGCCCGCGCATCGAGCCGGAATTGTCGAGCAGCAGAGTCACCACCGTATCGCGGAACTCGGTGTCCTTTTCCTGCTTGAACGATAAGGGCGCGCTGGGGTCGATGATCACCCGCGTCAGGCGCGAGGCGTCCAGCACGCCTTCTTCGAGGTCGAACGACCATGACCGGCTCTGCTGCGCCATTAATTTCCGTTGCAGCCGGTTAGCCAGACGCGACACGACATGGGCATAGCTGGCCAGTTGCGCGTTCAGGAAGCCGCGCAGCCGCTCCAGTTCCTCCTGATCGCACAGCTCCTCGGCCGTGACGATCTCATCGAACTGACGCGTAAAAACCTCATAGTCCTTTTTGGCGGCGGCTTCGGGAAGGGGCGCGTCGCGGCGTTCGGCCTCGCCCGCCTCCCCATCCGGCGTTTCGTCGGTGGAGGCTTCGGACGCCTCCATCGGATCGCCGGACATCTGGGTAAAGTCGTCTTCGCCTTCCTGCGTCTGCTCCTGACCGGCCATCTCCTGTTCGGTGTCGGGCGATTGCTGGCCGTCGTCGGGCTGTTCCTGATCTTCGGGCTTGTCGTCCTGCGACTCGCCCTGATCCTTGCCCTCCTCGCCCGCCTCGCGCTCTTCGTCGGCGGCGTCGGCGCTGTTGTCGGTCATGTCGAGCGCGGTCAGGATGGCGCGCGCCTGTTTGTCGAAGGCCTTTTGATCGTGGATGACCTTGGCGAGGTCGTCGAGCGCGCCGCCAGCCTTGGCTGCGATTTCGGCGCGAAGCTGGTTCACGACGCGCTCAACGCTGGCCGGGACCGGATCGCCCGTCATGGCTTCGCGCGCCAAAAGACCCAGCACGTCGGCTATGGTGACGTCTTCGCCCTCTTTGCGCATCAGGCCGGAGCGTTCGACGTCGCTTTCCAGAACAGACAACAGGTTCTGGCGCACGCCGCGCATGGCGCGCGCGCCGATGGCGTCGAGCCGCGCCGCCTCCATCGCGTCAAAGGCGTCGCCGGAGGCGTCGTCCAGTGGCCGGGCGCGGGCATGCGCAGCCGCGTCGTGATGAGCGGCGCGCAGGGCCATGCGGTCGGCCTGACCGCGCACGCGCTGCGACAGCTTCGGGTTCAGGTCGCGCGGCGGGTGCGGCAGGATCAGCTTGTCGCCGTCCAGCCGCGGTCCGTCCGAGCCGAACACGACCTCCAGTTCTGGATTCTCCGCCAGGGCGCGCGTCGAGTGCGTCAGCGCCTTCTTGAACGGTTCGGAGAGGATGTTCGGTTTCTGGGCCATATCCTGAACTCTCCTCCCCATTTATGGGGAGGTGGCAGACGAAGCTGGCAGGCTTCGGATGACGGAGGGGTTGCCAGCGGCCTGCCCCTCCACCGCTTCGCGGTCCCCCTCCCCATAGATGGGGAGGAGAAAACTAGATCACCTTCACCTTGAGCGCGCTTTCCTTCACGTCCATACCGAAAGCGCGTTGATAGAATTCCGCCAGGGTGTGGCGCTCCAGCTCGTCCGACTTGTTGAGGAAGGACAACCGGAACGCCTGCTCCGGATCGTCGCCGAAGATCAACGTGTTCTGCGCCCATGTGATGACGGTGCGCGGCGACATGACGGTCGAGATGTCGCCATTGGCGAAGGCCGAGCGCGACATATCGGCGACGCGCACCATCGCGTCGATGATCCCCTTGCGCTCCGGCGTGTTGAACTCCGGAACCTTGGCCAAAACGATCTCGACCTCGGCGTCATGACTCAGATAGTTGAGCGTCGTCACCAGCGACCAGCGGTCCATCTGGCCCTGATTGATCTGCTGCGTGCCGTGATAGAGCCCGCTCGTATCGCCCAGACCGATGGTGTTGGTGGTGGAGAACAGGCGGAAGAACGGGTTGGGCTTGATGACGCGGTTCTGGTCGAGCAGGGTCAGGCGGCCCTGCGCCTCCAAAACGCGCTGAATCACGAACATCACGTCCGGGCGGCCCGCATCATATTCGTCGAACACCAAGGCGACCGGGCGTTGCAGCGCCCACGGCAGGATGCCTTCGCGGAATTCGGTGACCTGCTGGCCGTCCTTCAGCACGATGGCGTCCTTGCCGATCAGGTCGATGCGGCTGACATGGCTGTCGAGGTTGACGCGCACCAGCGGCCAGTTCAGGCGCGCGGCGATCTGCTCGATATGGGTCGATTTGCCCGTGCCGTGAAAGCCCTGCACCATGACGCGGCGATCATAGGCGAAGCCCGCGCAGATGGCGAGGGTCGTCTGCGGGTCGAAACGATAAGCCTCGTCAATGTCCGGCACATGCGCATCGCGCGTCGAAAAGGCGGGGACCATCATGTCGCTGTCGACGCCGAAAACCTCGCGGATGCTCACCCGTGTGTCGGGCGTCAGGGTGAGCAAGGGATCGTTATATTCGAGTTCGGCGGGCATGACGGGATCGGACTTTCACAAACGAAATTTCGACTTTCCAGCTAAGACTTTAGCGCCTGTGAAACAACCCCGATTTTGAACTCCACAGTGTTTTTTTACGCTTCATCCGGGTGCTGATAACTGACCAGTTGCGTCAGAAACGGCAGGGCTTCCAGATCGTCCATCGTATCCATGCCGGGCCAGTCATTGACGTGCGCCACCCACGGGATACGCGATTCCATGCCGTACTGCACGACAGGAACAATCTCTCCCGGATGATCGAAGGCGGCGATGGCCAGCGCGATGCCGTCGGGCGCCTCATAGGTCAGGGGCGTGCCGCAATGGGGGCAGAAGCCGCGCTTGACGAAGTTCGAGCTTTGGAAGCGCGCCGGTTCGGCCTTCGTCCAGGTCAGTTTCGCCTCGCCCAGATTGACCAGCGGCGCAAAGACATTGCCGAACGCCTTCTGGCACATGCGGCAATGGCAGATGGACGGACGGCCCATATCGCCTTCGACGGAGAACCGCACCGCGCCGCATTGACAGCCGCCTTTTTGGATTTTGCTCATGGATCGCCTCCTGCACGCGATATGCGGCGCCGCGCTGACGGTTTCCGGCAGCAGGCCGCATTGACGATGCAGGCTGACACGCCTATCTGCGGCGGACAAGAAGGACGGTTACAATGGACACCAGCTTACTCGACAATCCGGCCTGGCATGCTTTGAGCGGACGGCATGCGCATCTGGCGCAGAAGCGGGGGCCAATCCTGCGTTATCCGGCCGATGTGTCGCCTTTTGTCGGTTTTGAGCGGGCTGCGGATGCGGCAACGCTGCCAGACGTTCTGGCCGAGGGCGAGACGGCGCTGATCTGGTGGCCGCAGGAACTGGAAACCCCGGCGGGGCTGGACCTGATCGTGCGCTTTCCGATCCTGCAATTGGCGGCGTTCGATTTTCAGCCCGCCGAGGTTGAGCCTGCCGGTGTCATGGGTGACGACGACGTCGCCGACATGATCGCGCTGACCGCCCTGACCAAACCGGGGCCGTTCACCACGCGCACCCGCTATTTCGGCCATTATGTCGGGGTGCGCGACGGCGACAAGCTGATCGCGATGGCGGGCGAGCGTATGAAGCCAGGGAATTTTACCGAAATCAGCGCCATCTGCACGCATCCGGATTATCAGGGGCGCGGCCTGGCCAAGAGGCTAACCCAGATCATCGGCGCGCGCATCGTTGAGGCCGGACATACGCCGTTCCTCAATGTGCTGCCGGAGAATGTGTCTGCCCGCGCGCTCTACGACCGGCTGGGCTTTACGCTGCGGCGGCAGATGGTCGTGCATTTGCTGCGTAAACCCGGCGGCGAAACGACGAACGATCCATTTTTCAGCAGTTTGTGACGAGTCCGTCGCCGCGCCCCCTCCGTCGGCTTCGCCGCCACCTCCCCCCGCTGCGCAGGGGAGGATAAGATGGTTCAGGCGAGATTCATTTTCTTCAAGACCTTGTACGCCTTGATCACGCGTTGCAGCTTGTCTTCGGCGGAGCGGTCGCCGCCGTTATTGTCGGGGTGGCAGCGCTTGAGCAGCTCGGTGTAGCGCACGCGCACCTCATCGGGGGCGGCCCCGGCTTCGAGGTCGAGGTCGGCATAGGCCTGACGCTCGATCTTGCCGAACTGGCGCTTGACCGGCTCGTCGCGTTCACGCTGCGGGGCGGCCCCGGCGCCGAAGACGCTGTGCGGATCGTAGCGGCCGCCGCTGGTCGTCCCCTTGGCGGCGAAATTGGCGGCTTCGCGGCTCTGGCGCGAGGCGCGGAAGGCCCAGGTCGGACGGTCGCCGGTAGCGATCGATTCGCGATGACGGCGCGCTTCGCCCTCGCTCATGCCCGCGAAGAAATTCCAGTTCTTGTTGTACTCGGCGGCGTGGCCGGTGCAGAAATTGTAATATTCGTTCATCATGTCGCGCGACTTGGGCGCGCGGGCCGTGGCGACCTTGGAGCATTCCGGCCATTCGCAACGCTTCTGACCCGGCTTGAGATGCAGGACGTCGTCTTCGGGGCGGCGACCGCCCTCGGTCTCGCCCTCCTTGGGCGGACGGACGCGAATGTCCATGAATTTGGGTTTGTAC
>DATMTF010000240.1:0-17447 GCA_035565015.1 Asticcacaulis sp.
CTGCGCATCCGCCTCTCCCGCCAGCAGAGTCTCCCAGCGCGCCATGCGCGTATAGACCACCTGGCCCAGCTTTTTCATCTTCTTCGGCACACTAAGATCGCCGACCCCCTGCTCGCGCAGCGTGGAATCGAGCGCCAGCAGAAACGAATCGAACAGGGCCTGCGCCGTCTCCAGCGCCTGCTCATGCCGCGAATCGCTCTTGTCGAGCGAACGCAGGCGGTGGATAACAAGCCCGACATGAAAGGTCAGAAGCTCAAAGCGCGCGCCGATCTCGTCCGGTATGGCGTAATCGAGATAAAACACCGGCAGACGCGCCTGCGCCACACATTGGGCGTAAAGCCGGTCGCCGGTCGCCCTGATGGTGCGCGGCGTGATCAGAGCCTTGAGCGCATTGAGCAGCGGCGGCATATCGGGTGTGTCCTCCTGAAGCGTACATCACGACCTGACGGCCTTCTTTCAGCCTTGAGCTTGCCGTAAGCTTAATTTTCTTATAGGTCAAATCTGTTCACGCTGTCAGGCGGGCAGCCACAATATTAGGCCACAATAGTAGGATAGTCATGCGGTTCGGTTTGAAAATTTCGCTTTCCGTGGCGGCGCTCGCCCTGCTTGGCCTCAGCGCCTGCGCTCCGACCATGACGCACCATGGCTATCTGGCCATCGACGCTAAGCCTGCCGACATCAAAGTCGGCGACAGTCAGGCCACCGTGCTGGACAAGCTGGGCGCCCCGTCGCAGACCTCGATCTACGATCCTCAGGAGTGGTATTATGTCGATCAGGTGTCGATGAAGATGACCTACAAGCAGCCGCACGTCACGGCGCGCTCGGTCACGGTCATCGACTTCGACAAGTCCAGCCAGACCGTGTCGGACGTGCGCACCCTATCCCTGGCCGACGGTCGCCTGCTGACGCCCGACCCGCACAAGACACCGACGCGCGGACGCCAGCTCACCGCGCTCGAACAGGTGCTCGGCACGGTCGGCCACCAGCAGCTCACCAACGATCAGGACACCAATCCCGGCAACAACAATCACCGCCGCGACTAGGCTCCACCTGTACAGCTAAAAAAGCCCCGGATCGCTCCAGGGCTTTTTCTATGCGCTGAGGCTTACTTTACCCGCCGTGCGCCAGCACGGCCAGCATCAGCAGCGCCACGATATTGGTGATCTTGATCATCGGATTGACCGCAGGCCCCGCCGTATCCTTGTACGGATCGCCGACCGTGTCGCCGGTCACCGACGCCTTGTGCGCCTCCGAACCTTTCAGGTGCCTGACGCCGTCCTTATCGACGAAGCCGTCCTCGAACGATTTTTTCGCATTGTCCCAGGCGCCGCCGCCCGACGTCATCGAAATGGCGACGAACAGACCGGTGACGATCACGCCCAGCAGCATGGCGCCGAGCGATTCGAACGCCGCCGTCTTGCCGCCGATATAGAAGACGATGGCGAACAGAACGATGGGCGACAACACCGGCAGGAGCGACGGCACGATCATTTCGCGGATCGCGGCCTTGGTCAGCATATCGACCGCGCGGCCATAGTTCGGCTTGGAAGTTCCGGCCATGATGCCGGAATCCTCACGAAACTGACGGCGCACCTCTTCGACAACCGACTGTGCAGCCCGGCCCACGGCGGTCATGCCCATGCCGCCGAACAGATAGGGCAAAAGCCCGCCGATCAGCAGGCCGACCACCACCCACGGCGAGGATAGCGAGAAGGTCAGATTGCCCAGCCCCTCGAACATGCCGCCGGTCGAATTGGCGGCGAAATATTTAAGGTCGGACGTATAGGCCGCGAACAACACCAGAGCGCCGAGGCCCGCCGAGCCGATGGCGTAGCCCTTGGTCACCGCCTTGGTGGTGTTGCCGACCGCGTCGAGCGCGTCAGTGGTGTGGCGCACCTCCGACGGCAGGCCCGCCATTTCGGCGATGCCGCCCGCATTGTCGGTCACCGGCCCGAAGGCGTCGAGCGCGACGATCATCCCGGCCAGGGCCAGCATGGTCGCCGTGGCGATGGCGATGCCGAACAATCCGGCCAGCAGGTAGCAGCCGATAATGCCCGCCACGATGATCAGCGCCGGAACTGCCGTTGATTCCATCGACACGGCCAGTCCCTGAATGACATTGGTGCCGTGGCCGGTCACCGAGGCCTGAGCGATCGAAACAACCGGGCGCTTGCCGGTGCCGGTATAATATTCCGTCACGACGATAAAGGCCGCCGTCACCGCCAGACCGACCATGCCGCACCAGAACAGGGACATGCCGGTGAAATTGAAGCTCGCCCCGCCCAGTTCATAGCTGATGGCGGTGTCGAAGCCGACGAACTTCCAGATCACGCCCGCCACCGCCACGACGGACAATATGCCCGTGGCGATCAGGCCCTTGTACAGCGCGCCCATAATGTCCTGCGACTTGCCGAGGCTGACGAAGAAGGTGCCGATGATCGAGGTGACGATGCACACCGCCCCAATCGCCAAAGGCAGCAGCATCATGGAGGTGAGCAGCGGCGAGGCGCCGAAGAAGATGGTCGCCAGCACCATCGTCGCCACGGTCGTGACCGCATAGGTCTCGAACAGGTCCGCCGCCATGCCCGCGCAGTCGCCGACATTGTCGCCGACATTGTCGGCGATAGTGGCCGGATTACGCGGATCGTCTTCGGGGATGCCCGCCTCGACCTTGCCGACCATATCGCCGCCGACATCGGCGCCCTTGGTGAAGATGCCGCCGCCCAGACGCGCGAAGATCGAGATCAGCGACGCGCCGAAGCCCAGAGACACCAGCGCGTTGACCACGTCGCGGCTGGCCGGCTCGAACTTGAGGACCAGGGTCAGGATCGCATAATAGCCCGATACGCCCAGAAGCGCGCCGCCCGCCACGAACAGACCGGTCACCGCGCCCGCGCTGAAGGCCAGGCTCAGCCCCTTTTGCAGGCTCTGCGACGCCGCCTGCGCCGTGCGCACATTGGCGCGCACCGAAATCAGCATGCCCGCAAAGCCCGCCGCGCCCGACAGGATCGCGCCGATGACAAAGCCGATGGCCGACCACTGGCCGAGAAACACCCAGGCCAGCACGAAGATGACCACGCCGACAATGGCGATGGTGGTGTACTGACGCTTCAGATAGGCGCTCGCGCCTTCCTGAATGGCGGCGGCGATCTCACGCATACGCTCACTGCCCGCATCCGCCTTCATCAGGCTGAGCGTCTGTACGATCCCGTACAGCAGGGCAAGTATGCCGGCCGCAATGGCCAGCACCAAGGCAATATTCATAACGGTACCCCTGTCCTATGTTCTGTGACGATCGCGCAGGCGCGCAACCTTTATTGGCAAATCAAAAAATAACCGAAATTCAAACGGTTACTTTTTGATTGTCGGGGAGAGTGCCAAAAGTTTCGCCTGAATTCAAGCCGCGATAACGACGCTATGCGTACATGCGGCAAGATTTCGCAGACGCGAATTCTGCACTGCGATAGCCCCAATATTTATAGATTTCGGATAGTGATAAGATTCAATTTCTTATCTTACCTGCAATGCAGCAAATTCCGCTCAGTGACGGTGATGAATTTTCGGATTCTGCGCCAGAATGTCCAGAGATTTGATCGTGCCCGGCCCGGCGAATTTTTCAAATTCCGGAATCACCGCCGCCGAAAAGCGTGGAATGTCCAACACATCCTCATTATCAGCCTGCGCGAACGAGGTCTGACTGGCCAGACGCACAATGGCGTCGCGGAAGTACGGTTCCATGTCGCGCAACTTGGCTTCGTTGGCCTTGCCGGTCAGGTTCACCTTGATGCTGAGAAACAGATAGTTGACCAGCCGGTTATCCTTCATGACCGGAATGCCGACCGAGGCCAGTTGCACCGACGGCGCGGCGGCGTTCTTCTTGTCCTCGCCCGCATGGGCGGGCGCCGCCAGCATAAGCGGAGCAAGCAGCAACAGATGACGGCGCGACAGGCTCATGCCCCACCGTGACGCCAAGACTTTAAAATGCCCTTAAAATTAAGCCCCTCCGCGACGGGAGGGTCTTAATTTTAACGGCGATGACCGTGTCCGCGGTCATGATCGTCACGGCGGTCGTCGTCATGGCGCCAGGCGTCATTATAGCTCCACGGCGGCGGACCGGCATGGCGGTAATGGTCGTAATAGACGTGCTTGTAATAGTGTTGCGGCGGACGGCTCTTGAAATAGACCACTGTATAGCCGCGTGGCGGCGGCGCCGGATCGTAATAATGGCCCTGATAGGCGTAATAATTGCCTTCATAGCAGTTGACGCTGCTCTTGCCCGCGCTGTTGCCGATCACGCCGCCGACGACCGCGCCGCCGACCGCGCCCAGCCCACGCTCGTTCTTGGAAATCTGGCTGCCGATCAAACCGCCCAGGACAGCGCCGATCACCGTGCCGTTGCGCTGCGCCTCAGCCTTGCGCGCATAGCAATAGCCGTCATAGCCGCGCAGGTCGCGATCCTGCGCCGAGGCGACGCCCGGCAGGACCAGCCCGCCCGCCATGCCCAGCGCCATAACGCCACTAAACGATTTCGATAGGGTGTTGAGTTTCATATCCGGCGACCTCCTGTTGGCCCCGCAAAGCATTGAGGCAGGCGCGCACTTTCGGACCGTCATCCCGATCAGGCAATGCGACAAATGCGCCGGAAATACGCCCCGGAAAATAAGTTTCCGGTAAGCGCATAATGCAGATTGATGAAATTCGCCTCAATCTCGATCCGGCGCGCCGGGCGGAAAGAAGCCGCGATAGGGGCGCGCCTCATCGACCACGCGCGCCACCGACGGTCGCGCCAGCAGGCGCGCGCGATAGACCGCCAAAGCCGCAAAGCGTCCGTTCATCGGTCGCACCCAATCGGCATAGAACAGGGACGGCGCCGCCGCGCAGTCGGCCAGCGAAAAATCGCCCGCCGCCCATTCACGCCCCTGCATATGGGCGTCAAGCCAGCCATAGATCACATCCAGCGCCGCCTTCGCCTGCGCGACCCCGTCCGGGTCGCGGCGGCTCCGGCGGTTTGAGATAGTCACCGACAATCGTCTGCATCGGCATCATGACGTGATTGTCGAACACCCGGTCCATCAGCCGAACCTGCACAGCGGCGTCCGGATCGTCCGGGATCAGCCTGACCGGCCCCTTATGATGGACGTGCAGATAGTCGATGATCGCGCTGGCCTCCGGCACGACGCGCGCGCCGTCCAGCAGAACCGGAAATTTGCCGGGCGGCCACAATCGCGCCAGTTCCACGCCGTTATCCGCATGCTCGCCATCCAGCATCCGGTACGAAAACGGCGTGTTATTCTCATAGAGAGCGATCAGCGCCTTCCAGCAATAGGAGGCGAAGGGATGCGAAAACAATTGTAATGTCATAGTCTTCCCCTCAGAGCGGATGCCGGAAACCCTTTTCGCTGACCTCAATGCGCCGCCCGCCCGCAAACAGACAGGCGCCCGCCGGGGTTTGCGGCGTCGCACTGACGCAGGCGCCGATGTCGTAAAAGCCCGCCATGATTAGGGCCTTCGCCCCGGCCTCATTCGCCGTACACAGGATCTGGTAGTCGTCGCCGCCCGTCATCAGATCGACCGCGCTCACCCCTTCGGCGATGGCGGCGCGCGCGGCGGGCGAGGTCGGAACCTTGTCCAGTTCGAGGCGGATCATCAAAGTGTTGGCGCGCGCCAGATGGTCGGCGTCGCCCAGCAGGCCGTCGGATATGTCCATCGCCGCGCTGGCGTGCTGCAGCACGACAGGCGCCAGGTCGGGACGGATTTCCGGCAGGTGATAGGCGCTGATCAGCTCATTGACATCGCCATTGGGCAGGTCGCTCAGACGCCCCTGCAAAGCTCGCAAACCCAGGTGCGCCTGACCGATGTAGCCGGAGACCAGCACGCGGTCTCCGGCCCTCGCCCCGGCGCGCGACAGGGCGCGCCCGCGTGGCGCCTTGCCAAAAATGGTCATGGCGACGGTCAGCGGCCCGTGGGTCGAGACCGTATCGCCGCCGAACAGGCTCAGGCCGAAGCGGTCCTGCTCCGTCTTCAGGCCACGGGCGAAGTCGCGCTTGTCATTGAGCGACAGGCCGCGCGGCCAGGCGGTCAGCAACTGATAGCCATAGGCCGTCCCGCCCTTGGCGATGATGTCGGAAATATTGACGCGTATCAGCTTGCGCGCCACCAGATCGAGCGGATCGTGCTCGAAGAAATGCACCCCGGCCACCAAAGCGTCGGTCGAGACCAGCAGGTCGTGATCGGGATCGGGCGGGATCACCGCCACGTCGTCGATCAGGCCGCGCGCCTCGCGGCTGAAACCGGCCAGCGGCTTGAAAAGCTGGTCAATGATCGAAAACTCGTCCGGTTCGTTCATGCCGCGCCTCATAAGACCTGAAGACGTCTATCTGACGTCCTTCGCCACGCCGTCCAGCGCGCCGTTGACGAAGCGCGCCTCGGCATCGTCGAAAAAGGCGCGCGCGATCTCGACATATTCGTTGATCACCACCTCGACCGCGACATCCTTGCGCAGCATCAGCTCCCACGTCCCGGCGCGCAGAATGGCGCGCACCGTGGTGTCCAGCCGCTCCAGCCGCCAGCCGGAGGCCAGCCGCGCCGCGATCGCCGCGTCAATCTGCGTCTGTTCGCGCACCACGGCGCGCGCGCCTTCGGCGAAATAGGCCTCGTCAGCCTCGGCCAGGGTCTCGCCCTCGATATCGCCGTCAAAGCGGTAATCGGAAAACTCGCGGATCACCGTCTCGACGCCCGCTCCGGTCAGTTCGAGCTGATAGAGCGCCTGCACCAGCACCAGTCGCGCCACGGTGCGCGCGCGCTTGGCCTTGCGCGTCAGGGGCGGCGTGCGGGCGTCCTCCGCTGCATTGAGCTGCTCCATCACCGCCTTCAGGCTGTTCGGCGTCGTCTCGCCCGTCATTGCCCGCCCTCCATCAGGGTCTTGCGCAGGGCGATCATGCTCAAGGCGACCTTGGCGACCGCGCCGCCCTTATCGCCCTGATCGCGGCGCGCGCGCACCCAGGCCTGCTCCTCGTCCTCGACGGTCAGTATGCCGTAGCCAATGGCCAGACGCTGACGATAGCTCAGCTCCATCAGGCCGCGCGCCGATTCGTTGCACACATAGTCGTAATGAGTCGTGTCGCCGCGAATCACGCAGCCGAGCGCGACATAGCCGTCATAGGCGCGACCCATTGGACGATGCCCAGCGTCCTCAGCCATGGCGATGGCCGCCGGAATCTCGAACGCGCCCGGCACAGTCACCACCTCATAGTCAACGCCCAGAGCCTCCAGCGCGCCTTTCGCACCCGCCAGCAGTTCGTCGGAAATATCATCGTAAAAACGGCTCTCGACGATCAGAATGCGGATGGGCGTGTCGGTGCTCACACGAGTCGTCCTTCAAAAGAAAAAGCTAAAGAGGCACGCTAATACGCGCTTCCGCCCCCGCGCAAAAGAGGAAATTTGAAGAATCCCCTCTCCCCGCCAACGGGGAGAGGACGAGAGCCGAGCCGTCAGGCGAAGGCGATCGGGCGGGGCGCGCAGCCTGAGGGGCAAACCACTCGCCGTCTCAGAGACTCTGCCAGTCGATAATCGACAGGCCATAGCCTTCCAGCGCCGCCGGTTTGGGTCGCGAGGACGAAAGGGCGATCATCTCGCGCACGCCGAGGTCGAGCAGGATTTGCGCCCCGACGCCGTAATCGCGCAGGCCCCGCCCGCCGACGCCGTGCGCCTCGTCGCTGGCGAAGCGGTTGGTCAGCACTTTCGGGTCGGGATCCCGCAGCATGACCATGACCGCCGGTCCGTCATGCGCGGCCAGGGCCTGCATCGCGCCCGGCACCAGGCCGCTGCGGAAAGAGCCGCCTACGCCGCCCAGCACGTCCGAGGCGACGTCGAGCTGATGCATGCGCACCAGGGTGGGCCTGCCCGCCTGCGGATGCGATTTGACCAGAGCCAGATGCTCGGCGCCGTCCAGTTGGTTGCGATAGACAAGCAGTTTGAACGCCCCGCCGAATTCGCTCTCGAACGGACGCTCCAGCACGCGCTCGACAAAGCGCTCGGTGCGGCGGCGATAGGCGATCAGGTCGGCGATGGTGCCGATCTTCATGCCATGGGTCTGGGCGAAGGTCACGAGATCGGGCAGACGCGCCATCGTGCCATCGTCATTGATGATCTCGCAGATCACGCCCGCCGGATAAAGACCGGCCATGCGCGAAATATCGACCGCCGCCTCAGTATGACCGGCGCGCACCAGCACGCCGCCATCGCGCGCCACCAGCGGAAATACGTGCCCCGGCGAGACCAGATCGCGCGAATCCTTGCCGGGGTCGATGGCGACCGCGATGGTGTGGGCGCGGTCCTTGGGCGAAATGCCGGTCGAAATGCCGTCCTTGGCTTCGATGGAGACCGTAAAGGCCGTACCGTTGCGCGCGCCGTTATCATGCACCATCGGCGGCAGCCGCAGGGTCTTGGCGCGTTCGCCGGTGATCGACAGGCAGATCAGGCCGCGCGCGAAGCGGGCCATGAAGTTGATGATGTCGGGCGTGGCCATCTGGGCCGGAATGACGACATCGCCCTCGTTCTCGCGATCCTCGGCATCGACCAGGATATAGGGACGGCCATTGCGCGCGTCCTCCAGAATGTCCTCGATGCTGGAAATCGGGCTGTCATGCTCCGAAGCGATCGGTTGCAAATCCGTAGCGATCTTGTTCAGCGGCATGTTATTTCTCTTTGTCCTAACGCTTCGCTTCTTGAGGACGGCTATTCTGTCTCAAACCAGCGCGCGGCATAGCGCGCCAGCCGATCGACTTCAAGATTGACGTGACCGCCCACCGGGGTCTGCGACAAAGTGGTGTGCTCCCAAGTGTGCGGAATAATGTTGACGCCGAAGCTGTGGCCCTCGACCTCATTGACGGTCAGCGAAATCCCGTCCAGCGCCACACTGCCCTTGGGCGCGATAAAGCGGTGCAGCGGCGCGGGCGGCTCGAAGGTCAGACGATAGCTTTCACCATCGGGGACGACCTGGATCAGTTTCGCCACGCCATCGACATGACCCGATACGATATGCCCGCCCAGTTCGTCGCCGATTTTCAGCGCCCGCTCCAGATTGACGCGCGTCCCCACGCGCCATTCCGACAGGTTGGTCAGGGCCAGGGTCTCATTCGACACATCGAGATCGTATGTCCCTTCCCCCTTGTCCACGACCGTCAGGCAGCAGCCCGCATGGCTGATCGACGCGCCGAGCGCGACATCGTCAAGCGGAAAATCGACCGCCATGACAAGCCGCATCCCCTGATCGGACCGTTCCGCCGATTTGACCTGACCGATATGATTGATAATGCCGGTAAACACTGAGTATCTTATCCTTTATCGTTGGCGCCTGGCCGGTATCTCGCAAGATATTATCCACAGATCAGCCAGATAAGCACAGATCAGATTTTATCATGCAAACCACAAATGGACGCGCATTATGCGCCTTTTTCTGGCTTGAATAATCACGTTTTATTCGTGATCTCGACGCTCCTGTTCATCTGTGCTTATCTGACTTATCTGTGGATAGCCCCCTTTAACTTAGTTCATAGGTTTCCCAAAGATCGTCGCCCACCGCCTGAACGCCCAGACGTTCGAAACGGACAATGTTCGCCAGATCCTCGATATTCAGGTGACCGATCACCGGCCTCGCATCGCCCCCCAAGATGGAGGGCGCGCGGAACCATTCAAGCCGGTCCACGAAACCGGCGCGCAGAAAGGCCGTCGCAATCACCCCGCCGCCTTCGACAAACAGTCGCTCGATCCCCGCCTCGCTCAGCGCCGCCAGCGCCGCGTTCAGATCGACGCGCTGATGCTTTGACGGAACCCGGATCACCCGCACGCCCGCCGCTTGCATTTCGCCAGAGACCTCGCCCAGCGTCACCAGATAGGTCGGTATCACCCGCGCCGTCTGGGCCAGCTTGGACGACAGCGGCAGGCGGGCGCGCGAATCCAGCACCACGCGCGTTGGCTGAAAACCCTCATAATTGGGCAGGCGCACGGTCAGTTCGGGATCGTCCTTGAGCGCCGTGTCGATGCCGACCAGCACCGCGTCATGCCCGGCGCGCAGTTCATGCACGACGCGACGCGCCTCTTCGCCGGTGATCCATTTGCTCCGCCCCTCATGGGTTGCAATCCGCCCGTCAAGCGTGGTGGCGAGTTTCAGAGTGACGGACGGGCGGGACATATTATCACTTTCCTGTCCCCTCGCCCCTTCAGGGGGAGAGGGTTTAGGGTGAGGGGGAAACCGTGTCAGGCGTCATCGGACGGCGACAGGTCCTGCTCTCCGAGACCCTGCTTTATGTCGCCCGGCTCCTCGATCTCGCCCAGACCCTCGGCGCCTAAGAATTTGGCGAAATCCGAGGTCTCGCGGAAGTCGCGATAGACCGACGCGTAGCGCACATAGGCGACGACATCGAGCGATTTGAGCGCCGTCATCACCAGTTCGCCGACCACGTCCGAGGCGATATCCGTCTCGCCCATGCTCTCAAGCTGACGGACAATACCCGACACCATGCGGTCGATACGGTCCTGATCCACCGGTCGCTTGCGCAGCGCAATCGACACCGAGCGCTCCAGCTTGGCGCGGTCGAACGGCGTGCGCCGCCCCGACCGCTTGACGATCATCAGGTCGCGCAACTGCACACGCTCGAAGGTGGTGAAGCGTCCGCCGCATTCGGGACAGGACCGGCGGCGACGGATCGCCGCGCCGTCTTCCGAAGGCCGCGAGTCCTTCACCTGGGTTTCGAGATTGCCGCAGAAGGGACAGCGCATATTTTATCCGTAGATCGGGAACTTGGCGGTCAGGTCTGTCACCGCCGCGCGCACCTTGACCTGAACCGCCACATCCGGCTTTCCGCCATTGCTCGCCATGCCGTCGATCACGTCGGCGATCAGGTTGCCGATCTGCTTGAACTCCGCCTCGCGGAAGCCGCGCGTGGTGCCGGCCGGCGTGCCGAGACGTACGCCTGAGGTGATGGTGAAGGGTTGCGGATCGAACGGGATGCCGTTCTTGTTGCAGGTGATGAAGGCGTCTTCCAGCGCGGCCTCGGTCGCCTTTCCGGTCTGGCCCTTGCGGCGTAAATCCACGCTCATGACATGGCTGTCCGTGCCGCCGGTGACGATAGCCAGCCCGCGCTCGACCAGCGTATCGGCCAGCACGCGCGCATTGGCCACGACCTGCTGCGCATACGCCTTGAACTCTGGTTGCAGCGCTTCGCCAAAGGCGACGGCCTTGGCGGCGATGACATGCATGAGCGGCCCGCCCTGCAAGCCGGGGAAGACCGACGAATTGATCTTCTTGCCCAGCGCCTCGTCGTTCGAGAGGATCATGCCGCCGCGCGGTCCGCGCAGCGTCTTGTGCGTGGTGGTGGTCACGACGTGGGCGTGCGGCAGCGGATCGGGATAGACGCCGCCCGCGACCAGACCCGCATAATGGGCCATATCGACGAACAGATAGGCGCCGACCGAATCGGCAATCTCGCGGAAACGCTTGAAGTCGATATGGCGCGGATAGTTGGAGGCGCCGGCGATAATCAGCTTGGGCTGATGTTGTTCGGCCAGGGCCGCGACCTGATCATAGTCGATGACATTGTCGCCCTCGGTCACGCCGTAGGGGACGACATTGAACCACTTGCCCGACTGATTGGCGGGCGAGCCGTGCGTCAGGTGGCCGCCGCAGGCCAGGTCCATGCCCATGAACGTATCGCCGGGCTGCAAAAGCGAGAAAAACACCGCCTGATTGGCCTGGGCGCCGGAATGCGGCTGCACATTGGCGAAGGCGCAGTTGAACAGCTTTTTGGCGCGCTCGATGGCGATGCGCTCGACATCATCGACATATTCGCAACCGCCATAATAGCGGCGGCCCGGATAGCCCTCGGCGTACTTGTTGGTCAGGACCGAGCCCTGCGCCTCCAGCACCGCCTTGGAGACGATGTTTTCCGAGGCGATCAGCTCGATCTGGTCCTGCTGGCGATGCAGTTCTCCCTGAATCGCCTTCAGCACGTCGGCGTCGGCATGGGCCAGATCGTCATGGAAGAAACTGCGGGCGAAATCCGAGGCGTTGGCGGGCGCGTTCACGATGCGGCTATCCTGTAGGCTGGGAGGAGGAATCCAAATATGGGGAGCGTTTACGCTTTAAGCCAACCAGAGGCAAGAATTTTAGGCTGCCGCGACCTGACAGCGCCGGGCCGCGCTGCGACACGCGACATGCCGCCAGCCAGGCGAAAAGAGACTTGCTGCATCAGATCAGGCGTGAGAGCCTGCCAATATGACGCTTTATTACGATCAGTTTGCGACGCCCTATGGCGCGACCGCCGCCGTAGTCGATGCGGAAGGCGCATTGGTGGAGTTCACCTTCCTGAACGGCGTCATGCAGAACCTCTATGCGCATGACGCGCGGGCTGAGCGCAATGCGGAACGACTGGCGCATGTGAAAAGGCAGGTCGAGGCGTTCTTTGCACGGCGGCGCTCCGACTTCGATCTGGTTCTGCGTCCGCGCGGCACGCCATTTCAGCAAAAGGTCTGGGCCGCGCTTTGCGATATTCCTTTCGGCGCCACCCTCTCATACCAGGAACTGGCGCGGCGCACCGGCGACGCCAGGGCCATGCGCGCCGTCGGCGCGGCCAATGGTCGCAACCCTATCGCCCTGATCATTCCGTGCCATCGCGTCATCGGCAAGTCCGGCAAGCTGACCGGCTATGGCGGCGGCTTGCCGCTCAAGCGCGCTTTGCTCGATTTCGAAGCGCAGGCGGCGGAACCCAGGCTTTTATAACTTGCGCATCGGAAGCGGACGCTTCTAAAACCGTTACAATATTTCAAAAGGAGTCGCGCATGTCGAAAGCCAAACACGCTCTGGTCGCCCTGCTCGCGCCCGTCCTGCTGCTCGGCGCCTGCCACCGCGCGGCGCCCGCAACCGATACTGACGACGGCGCCGATATCACCGTCGCCGATCCGGTTGACTATACCGATGCGCAAAAGGCGGCGATTCTGGCGACCTTTCCAGCCCCCTACAATGCCGCCGATCTGGCCGAGGGCGAAAAGGAATTCAACAAATGCCGCGTCTGCCACACGATCACGCCCGACAAGATGAACATGACCGGCCCGCATTTGTATGGCGTTTTCGGGCGTAAATCGGGCGCGACGCCCGGCTATCCGTTCACCGATGCGATGACCAAGCACGACGTCATCTGGGGCTTCGACACGCTGGACGCCTATCTGACCTCGCCGCAGACCGTTGTAAAAGGCACGAAGATGGGCTTTCAGGGCATTCAGGATGCTGAAAAACGCCGCAACCTGATCGCTTATCTGGCGCTGGAATCGCAACCGCATCCCGACGTCAGTAACGCCGCCACAAGCTCACTGTCAGCGCCGTAACCTGAGGAATATTGTGTCCGGCGATCGTTCGACGCAGCCCCAGTTGCACAAAGGTTTGCTGACGCGCGCCAAGACTGCGCGCCACGCTGAGCTTGGCGTTGACCCAATCAACCTCATAACCCGCCTGCCTGTCGGCGCGCCCGGCGAAGGCCTGCGCCAACACCATCCAACGCGCCGAGGGCTTGACGCCAAGGGTCGCTTCCACACGCCACTGATCGGGATTATACTGCCTCAGCTTGCGCGCCGCCTGCAGGTCTAAAAAAGCGTTCTGGTGAACAAGGCGTATGTTCTTGCCGAAATAGACCCGCAACTCCGCATCGGTTCCCTGTCGCCCGAACAGCGTATCGAAATCGTCGCGTCGTCCCTTACCCAGACCTTCAAGGCTCGCGCCCGCGGCCAGAACATAGTCTTCGCCGTCATGCAGGGCGTAACGCCCACCCACCTCGACGGACGACAGGCCCGAAAAATGCGTATCGCCCGTATCATAGGCCTTGAAATTCATCTTGCCTGTCAAGGACAGTCGCGACGTCACGCCTTGGTCGATATAGACGGATGCATCGGTCTGGCTCCACTTCGCCAGGTCTGCATCCGCCGCGCCTGCGGCGTTGAACGCCCGATGGGCTGCACCGGGTTCGAGACTGACGATAATCTCGGTATGGCCCGGCTTCTGCGGCCAAGCCGCCGCTTGCGCATGCAATGCGCCGGTTAAGGCCAGCGCAAAGGCCAGCATCCCCCCTGTCCACCTCATAAATCCCCCCAAGGCTCAGTTCTAACAATTTAGCAGGCTGAAATTAGGCTGGCTATGTCATTATGCGTCACAATGCATTACGCGATTCAGGCGGAGCGGACATAGAGGCGTCCTTCATGGACGCGCTCGATGATGACGGCGGCGGCGGCTGGCAGCGCCGCCTCACCGCCATCGCGCAGCACCGCAGGCCATTCGACGCCGTCGAACATGACGCGCCCGGTGCGTTCGCCGCCTGTGACTTCAAAACCGCTCAGCACCTGCGCCTGCTTACCCAGCAGGCGCGCCTGCTGGTCGTTGACGTCGCCGTGTGGCGCGGCGGTCTTCAGGAAGCGGCGCGTCAGCAAAGTCATGATCAGGCTCAGGACGGCGAAGACGATCACCTGACCGACCACGCCGAGCGGCGCGCCGGTCAGGCAGGCGACGGCGACGACGCCCGCCGCCGACGCCGACCAGAGCAGCCATTGCGTCCCCAAAAACACTTCGGCGGCCAGCATCAGCACCCCGAAGGTCAGCCAGATCCAGAAGGCCTGCATGCCCGTAGGACCGAAACTCCAGACGCCGGACAGATCAGACATGACCGCCTCCTACTTTTTCGCCGATGCGCGCGACGCCGGGTTGTCGCCCACGGAACGCAGCAATTCGGTAATGCCGCCGACGGCGCCTGCGACGGAAGACATGTCCGCCGGCACGATCAACGTCTTGGCGTTCGGCGATTCCGCGAACTTGCCGAAAGCCTCGACATATTTCTGAGCGACGAAGTAATTGATGGCATTGACATCGCCGCGTGCAATCGCCTGCGACACCATTTCGGTGGCCTTCGCCTCGGCCTCGGCGGAGCGTTCACGCGCCTCGGCGGTGCGGAAGGCGGCTTCACGTTGACCTTCGGCTTCAAGAACGGTCGCCTGCTTCCGGCCTTCGGCGCGCGCGATGGCCGCCTGTTTTTCGCCATCAGCCTCGATGATCAGCGCCCGCCGCTCGCGTTCGGCCTTCATCTGGCGCGCCATGGAATCGGTGATGTCGTGCGGCGGTTTCAGATCCTTGATCTCGATGCGGTTGACCTTGACGCCCCACGGTGAGGTCGCGTGGTCGATCACGTTCAGCAGCCGCGAATTGATCGAATCGCGCTGCGACAACACATCGTCAAGATCCATCGACCCGACGACGGTGCGCAGATTTGTCATCGACAACTGCGTGATGGCGTTGTCGAGATTATCGACGCGATAGGCGGCCAGAGCGGCGTCAATCACCTGGGTGAAGACGATGCCATCCACCTTCACCACCACATTGTCCTTGGTGATGACCTCCTGCTGCGGCACATCGAAGACGCGCTCCATCATATTGACGCGACGTCCGACGCCTTCGACAAACGGCGTCAGAAAGCTGATGCCCGGCTTGAGTGTACGAACATAGCGACCGAATTTTTCGACTGTATATTCGTGTCCCTGCGGCACGATCTTGATAATGCTGGAGACGATAAAGATCGCCAGAACGAATAAGGCGATGACCAGAACGCCAAAAACCGAAACCTCGGTCATGGATTGCACTCCCCCAAGACGCCGCGCCACCATGGCGAAAGCGTCATTATGTTACAGGCGGCATTATATCTGTCGGGACAGGGGGACTCTATAGCAATCGGAAAGCCGCTGTCACATCGGCGTTACCGGAAAACCTCAGCTTGCGGCGCGTGTTTTGGCGTCGGCTTGCGCCTCCGACAGCAGGCGCGCCACCGTTTCGATCAGCGTGTCCATTATGATCGGCTTGGCGATATGCGCGTCCATGCCGGCTGCGTAACAGGTCTCTATCTGCTCCTGCATGGCGTCGGCGGTCAGGGCCACGATCGGCAGATGACGCCCCGCCGCTTCGCCAGCGCGATAACGGCGCGTCGCCTCAAGCCCGTCAAGGCGCGGCATATTAATGTCCATCAACACCAGATCGAAGCGCGACATATCCATGTCCAGCGCTTCCTGGCCATCCACGGCCTCGGTCACCGTATAACCGAAGGGCTCCAGAAAAAGCCTTGCCACCTTGCGGTTAACCGGGTGGTCGTCAACCAGCAGGATATTGATATTGGGGCCGTCATCCGGTTGCGCCTCAACCGCATGCGCCGCGGCTGGCGCCGGTTCAGGAAGGGTCTCCAGCGCCACCTCGCCCGCCAGGAAGGTCATGACAAACACCGAACCCTTACCCTCTTCGCTGGTCACAGTCAGGTCTCCGCCCATCAGTTCGGCCAGACGGCGGCTGATATTCAGTCCCAGACCGCTGCCGCCATGGGTGCGCGCGGTCGAAGCGTCGGCCTGGCTGTAGGCTTCAAACAGCTTATCCAGTGTGGCCTGACTCATGCCAACGCCGCTGTCGCGCACCTCCACCCGCACCAGATAGCCATCCGGACGATGATCGGCGGACGCCGCCAGCCTGACCTCGCCGCTTTCCGTGAACTTGATGGCGTTCGACACCAGATTCGACAGGCATTGATAGACTCGAAGAATGTCGAAGCGCATCGGCATCAGGGCGCTGGACTTGATGTCATAGATCAGATCGACCGGCTTGCCGTCGGTCAGGTTGCGATAGGTATGAACGACCCGCTCCAGCATGTCCTTCATATTGGACGGCGTCGGCGCCAGCTCGACGCGGCCCGCCTCGATGCGCGACATATCGAGCACATCGTTGAGCAGCACCATTAAGGTCTGGCCGGAATCGACCAGAATATTGACCTGTTCGGCCTGTTCGGGCGGCAACGGCTCCTTCTTGAGCGCCTGCGCCATGCCCAGAACGCCATTGAGCGGCGTGCGCAACTCATGGCTCATCACCGCCAGGAAGCGCGACTTGGCGGCATTGGCGGCTTCGGCGTGGGCTCGCGCGTCGCTCAAACGCGACTGCATGCGGCGCATCCGGATCACCCACAGAACACCGCCCAGAACGATAACGGCGAACATAAAGGCGATAGCGACCGCCGCCGCCAGCAGCATCCGCCCCATCTGCACCTGCTTGACCAGCAACCGACTCTCCGCCGTCTTGCTGTCCAGTTCCTGCCGCAGCGCCTTGTACATGCTGCGCACCGACTGGACGCGCATAGCTTCGTCCTGGTTCATCCGCGCCTTGGACCATTCGTCCAAGGCATCGAAGGCCTGAGCGTCACGCCCTTGAGCCTTCAAAATGTAGGCTTCAACGCCATTTTCAAATAAAGTATCATGTGGATTAAACTGTTCTGGAACATCTTTGAGTTTTTTAAGATAGATGCTCGCCGTCCGTGAATCGCCAAGTCTGGCATAAGCCTTGGTGATTAACTGCAGTTTGTTGAAGTCCATAAAATTTTCAACAT
>DATMTF010000241.1:0-7712 GCA_035565015.1 Asticcacaulis sp.
CTTCGTTTTCCACAGTCTCGTTTCCGAGGCCAGAAACCGAAGACAACAAAAACCTGCCGGGCTATCTTTGCGGGATAGCCTGCCAAGGCTTCGTCCGAATCGGAAGATCGCTTTCATAACTCCGATCAAAACCAACATCAAGCCATTAATTGAATTTTTACACTCAATTGTCAGCTCGTTGTCGGCCCGTTCGGTGCGCGTCAGCGAGGAGGCGGCTTTTATGCTTCCTCCTCAGACTTCGCAAGCGCAAAATGCCGGAAATACGATTCTATCCCCAGCTTCGCCGTTTTGCCGTTTTAGCCTGCAATATATTCCTTGAGCGTGCGCGCCTCATGCTCGCTGGCGGCGATGCGCGCCTTGACCAGGTCGCCGATGGAGACGATGCCGATCAGCCGCGCCCCCTCCATGACCGGCAGGTGGCGGATACGCCGGTCCGTCATGCGGTCGAGCAGGGACTCGACCGTTTCATGCGCGCCAGCCGAGATGACATCGCGCGTCATAATATGGCTGACCGGCTTGCCGAGCGCATCGGCGCCCTCTGTCGCGATGGCGCGGATAATGTCGCGTTCGGAGACAATGCCGACAACGCGACCGATCCGGTCGGTGACGATAAAGGCGCCGACCTTACGCGTATAGAGCAGCGCGGCCACGGACGACAGCGCATCGTCGGGCGTGACGGTGAAGACCTGACGGCCCTTCATGGTGAGAAGTTGATTGACCAGCATTGGCGCACCCTCCCTTTGGGTTTCAATTATAGACGCCGGATAACGACGTTCGCGCCAATGCTGTAAAAATGCAATAAGTCCGCCGCGCAAACCACGGCTTCAAAGCCTCAACTTGTCGTGAAGAAACGCGGATTAACCAGCCTCAGCCACGGACCGATCAGCAGCAGTCCAAACAGATAGCCGACGATGTGCGCCTGCCAGGCGATGCCCTGCCCTTGCGCAACGCCCATCACCATCGGCACAAAGGCCGCCGCCACATTGACGCCGCACCAGAAGACCGTCATGCCGATCACGCGCGAATCCCGCAAGGGCGCGATCATGCCCGGATAGCCCGGCCAGACGCGGATGCGCATGGCGGCGCCCATCAGGCCCGACACGGCGCCGGACGCGCCGAGGATCGGCACGGAGGATGTCCAGTTCAGCAGGCTGTCGCCCAGCCCGGCGACTATGCCGCAGAGCAGATAAAAGCCCAGAAAGGCCAATGCGCCGACAGGGCCGCGACCACAGGCGCGAACCACCGGCGCCGAAAAGGCCAGACAGAAGGCGGAATTGGCCAGAACATGCATCCAACTGCCGTGCAGGAACAGATGCGTAACCAGCAATTCGACATCACCCTGCCGCAACAATACGGGCTTAAGGCCAAAACTCTCGACCAGTTGATCCTGAATATAGGGGCTGAGCGAAGCCTGAAAGGCGTAGATGGCGATCAGCAGCGCGGGAAGCAGAAAGGACAGCAGCGGCGCGTTGAAGACCGGTTCGCGGCCCGGCGTCTCATCTTGCCTGTCGGATCGGAACGGAGGCTCGTCTGTCATATTTCGGGACTCACATGGCTCATCTCTGGTCATATATGCCCTGCGCAATGGCGAAATAACAGCGTCTCGGCGCCGCAGGCGCATGTAAAAAGCCAAGAAAAATGAATTTCCTGCGTCAAATCGGGAAAAATATACGCAATCTTTAAGCTTAAGACTGAGACTGGCGCCCAAATTGCTGGGCCTGCGCCATGCCTGCGGCGCATGTCCCCAGGCCCCGGAGCGCATGAATGTCCCTGAAGAAGACCCTGATCTGGCCGCCCCTGCTGATCGCAGCCGCCTTCGCCGGCGGCGCTCAGGCGCAGTTCAGCACCAGCAACACCGCCGCCTCCTTCGAGACCGGCTATGGTCTGGCGCGCAACGAGATGCAGACGGCGATCAATCCGTCCATGCGCGACGCCAACGGCAATCTGGTGCTGCAGGACGGCATGATCATGACCGGCACGGACAACAGCGTCTATTCCTATTCGCAAACCCTTGGCGCGGGCGACACCTATTCCGGCGCCGGCGCGCTGGGCGGCGCCACCGCTATCGGCAACAATCTGCAGGTGGTCGTTAACGGCAGCTATAATACCGTGATCGTCCACTCGACCCAGACCAATAACGGCAACGTCACCGCCACGGCCAACGGAACCTCCGTTACGGCGCAAACCGGCACGACCTCCACAAACTCTTCTCTAAACGGACAGGTAAACCTCAATGGCTTCTGAGATTGACAGCAAGAACGCGAAGGCGGCCTCGTCGGTGAGCAGAAATACGCGCAAGGCCATGATCGGCCTCGTCAGCGCCGCAGCCCTCTGCGTCGGCCTTTCGGGCTGCATGACGCCGAACGTGCAGGCTGACGGCAATTATAAGACGCCGATCGGCGCCGCGCCGGTCACCGCCAACCCGACCGCCTATTCGGACGCTCTGGTGTGCCTGGGCGCCTATGCCCGCGATCATCACCTGGCTTCGCCACGCCTCGCCGTAGGCCGCATCTCCGACTATACCGGCAAGGTGTCATTGGAAGGCGGACGCGAAATCACGCAGGGCGCCTCACTGATGGCGATGACCGCCCTGGCCAAGGCGGGCGCGCGTCAGGTTGAACGCTTCGACACCAGCGTCGGCGAATTGGAGCTGAAATACGCCAATAACAAGCTGATTACCGACGACGCGGTCGCCAATCCGACCCATCCGGCCGATTATCGCAAGATCATGGCCGGTCAGGTCGCGGGCTCCGACTTCTTCATCGTCGGCGGCATCACCGAGCTGAACTATAATATCCAGTCTTCGGGCCTCGATGCCTATGCAGGCGACACCAAGGATACGGGGATCAAGGGCCTCTATTCGGGCCGCACCTATGTGATGAACGTCGCCCTGGATCTGCGTCTGGTCGATACGCGCACGCTGGAAGTGGTCGACGTCATCTCGTATCAGAAGCAGATCGTCGGTCGTGAGATCAAGGCCGGGGTGTTCGACATCCTGAACGGCAACATCTTCAATATTGACGGCGGCAAGGGCGCGCTGGAGCCGATGCAACTGGCGGTGCGCGCTATGATCGAGCGCGCGACGCTGGAGTTCATGGCCAATCTGTACGGCGTGTCCGGCCCCGATGTCTGCCTCGACCCGCGCAACGACTTTCTTGAAAATCCGACGCTTGGCCCGACGGGCGGCCTGACCCCGGCCTATAATAATCTGGAGACGAACAATGCTCAGACGCGCGCAGACCCGACCCGCTGGACGGATGTTGCGTCCGATCACCGCGACGCGCCGCCTCCGTCTGACGACCGCCATGACGGCGCTGATCACCGCGACGCTGCTGTCAACGACTCCCGCTACTAGTCAGACTGTCGGCAGCGACGTCAGCAACAGTCAGGATCAGCAGGGCGACGTTCTGTCGAACCAGACGCTGAACGTCATTGAGAATGACGGCCTGACCTCGGCGACGGGCCAGGCAAGCGGCAACAGCCTGCAAGGCGGCAATCAGGACGTGGATGCGACTCTGCATTCAACGCAGAACGTCGCAGGCTCCATCCGTGCGGCGGCGAACATCAACGGCGTCAACACCGGCGATGAAGACACCTCGCTGGGCACGCCGGTCTATGGCAATACGCAGGCCATCGGCAACTATCTGGCCTCGACCTCGGATCAGGCCAGCCTGACCGCAACGGCGACGCAGACCGCCAGCGGACCGGTGCAGTCGGAGACGCAGATCGTCGCGCCGAACAACGCCATCTATGTCAGCGGCGAAGGCGACGCCGCCGCGGAGGCCAATCACGCCGCCTTCGAGGTCGAAAACGGCAAGCTGACCTCCACCATGACGCAGACCTCGACGAGCGACGTGCGCGCCGATTCCTACGCGCAGGTGCATTATTCGCCCTCGCCCAACGGCTATTACGCCTATGCGACCAACAATTATTATGGCGCCTATGCCGGCGATCGCGGCACGCAGGAGCATAATGTCACGCAAAGCCAGACCGGAACCACGACGGCGCGCGCCGAGATGAACGGCGGCAATGTCTGGCAGTCGGATGTCGAATCCACCGCGACCGGCAATAATATCGACCTGCAAAATCAGGGCGGCTCGCTGATCGTGGCCGCCAACCAGACCCAGTCGGGTCAGGTGAACGCGCAGGCCAAAAATACCTCCGACCAGTACAGCGTCGCCTACGCCACGGCGTCCGGCGTCGGCAACAATCTGGCCGCAGGTAATAACGACGTCTATGTCCGCCTGGATACGACGCAAATTTCGTCCGGCGGCGTCGATGTCAGCGCCGAATTCGACGGCAATAGCGGCTATGACGGCTATGTCAGCGCCGACGCGGTCGGCAATCAGGCCCTCGCCTACGCCTGTTCCAACTGTCAGGCCGACTACGGCGTCAACTCGACTCAGGTCAACAATTCCGACGTCAACGCCACCGCGACCGCCAGCGTGGTTCAGGGGCGCTCCATCGTCTCGACCGCCCGCGCCACCGGCAACAGCGCGACCTATTACGTGTCGCACTGAGGGCGACCCAAAGCCACGATGAAAAGGGGAAGGCTCAGGTCTTCCCTTTTTTCGTTGCTGTCTAAACAAAATGTAATCTTGCAACTTATGCCTTTATTCAGGCGCCGGTTTGCGCCAGTGTCACGGGCCTAGGATTACCGGGAGCCCGCCATGACTTTGAAATCGTCCCTACTGACCGCCTTCGCCGTCGCCGCACTCACCTCGACCGCATTGACGCCCGTGAGCGTTCTGGCGCAGACGACCGCTTCGGCGCCCGCTTTCATCGCTCAGATCCGCGACCTGTCCAAGGGACTGGACTTCCCGCAGAACCATTCCGACATCAAGGCCGACCCGAACATCCGCTTTGGCAAACTGGCCAACGGCATGACCTATATCATCATGAAGAACGCCACGCCGCCGGGCACGGCGTCGATCCGCCTGCGCATCAATGGCGGCTCAATGATGGAGCATGACGACCAGCAGGGCCTGGCTCACTTCCTCGAACACATGGCTTTCAACGGCTCGAAGAACGTGGCCGAGGGCGACATGGTCAAGATTCTCGAACGCCACGGCCTCGCCTTCGGCGCCGACACCAACGCCCATACCGGCTTTGACGAAACCGTCTATCAGCTCGACCTGCCGACGGTGAAGCCCGACGACATCGACACCGGCCTGTTCCTGATGCGTGAGACGGCGGGCAATCTCACGCTGGACGACGGCGCCATCGACCGCGAGCGCGGCGTCATCTTGGGCGAGGAGCGCTCACGCGATACGCCGGGCCTGCACGCCTACGAAAAATGGGCCGACGACGCCTTCGCCGGACAGGTCTATCCGACGCGCCTGCCCATCGGCAAGGTGGACATCATCCAATCCGCCAAACACGACCGCTTCGCCGATTTCTATAACAACTTCTATCGCCCGAAACTGGCGACCCTTGTGGTGGTCGGCGACATCGACCCAGATACGATCGAAGCCGACATCAAGACGAAATTTTCCGACTGGAAAGGCCCGGCCAATCCGATCCGCATGACCGATTTCGGCGCCTATAAGCCCAAGGGCGTCGTCGCGGACACCTATTCCGAAGCCGGTCTGCCCGATTCGATCAGCCTGACCTGGTCGCAAGCCTTCGACGACCACTATCAGGACGTCGCCAAGGAGACGAAAGACTTCATCGACGATCTGCGCCTGAGCCTATTCAACGACCGGCTGGAGCGCCGCGCCAAGCAGGCCGACGCGCCGTTCGTCGCCGCCCAGGCCGGACGCGATTCGGTCGGTGAGACCGCCGAAGTCGTGCAACTGAACATCACGCCCAAGCCCGGCCACGACAAGGAGGCGCTGATCGACGCCTACACCATGGCGCGCCAGTTCGCCGCCTATGGCGTGACTCAGGACGAGCTGAACCGCGCCCTCTCCGATCAGGAGGCGCGCTTTCAGGCAGCGCTCAAGGGCGCCAATACGCGCGACAACCGCCGTCTGGCCGACGCCCTGTCCGACAGCATGGGCAGCGGCGAGGTCTTCACCTCGCCGAAGCAGGATTACGACTATTTTGAAAGCCTGAAGCCGAGCCTGACGGTTGAGCGTCTCAATGACGGCGTCAAAGACCTGTTTTCCGGCGATGGCCCACTGTTGTGGCACGAGGGCGAGAATCTGAATGGCCTCGACAAGCAGGCCCTGCTCGATTCCTATAAGGCCGTGCAGGCCGCGCCCGTCGCCAAGCCGGACATTCAATCGACCAAGCCGTGGCCCTATACCGATTTCGGCGCCCCGGCCAAGCTAATCAAACGCGAGGAGGTCAAGGATCTCGGCCTCGTGCAACTGACCTACGCCAACGGTCTCAAGGCGACGATCAAGACCACCGACTTCAAGAAGGATGAGATCGGCGTCACCGTGCGCTTTGCAGGCGGGCTGTCCGTCCTGTCACCAGACGGCAAGGCGCCGGTCTTCCAGGCGACGGTCAATGATCTCATGGAGGGCGGCCTCGGCAAGCTGACCGCCGCCGAAATCAAGGATACGCTGAGCGGCAAGATCTACAGCGTGCAGTACGGCATCGGCGACGACGCCGCCATGCTGAGCGGCGCCACGACAAAAGGCGACTTCGCCACGGAAATGCAGACGCTGATGGCCTTCACCACCGACGCCGCCATGCGCGCCGACGCGTTCGAGCGCCTCAAGGGCTTCATCCCCGACTATTATCAGCAACTGCAATCGACCCCCGGCGGCGTCTTCCAGATGCAGGCCAATGGCGTCCTGCACGGCGGCGATCCGCGTTTCGTCATGCCGAGCGAACAGGATTTCCTCGCCACGCCGAACGATCAGGTCAAGGCTCTGGTCGAGGGCGAGCTGACCAAGGCGCCGGTCGAGATCACCATTGTCGGCGACGTCGATGAGGCCGAGGCCGAGGCCGAAATCGCCAAGACCTTCGCCGCCCTGCCCGCGCGCGCAGCGGCGCCCGCGCCCGCGCCCGCCGATCTCAAGGTCCACTTCCCGACCAGCGACCTGCATCAGGTGTTCGAGCATCATGGCCGCGCCGATCAGGACTTGAGCTTCATCGCCTGGCCGGGCGCGGACTTCACTTCCGATCCGGCGCGCGCGGCGGGCCTGACCGTCCTGTCCGAAGTGCTGAACCTGCGCCTGACCGACGTGGTGCGCGAAAAAGAGGGCATCGCCTACAGCCCCTACGCCAGCAACGTCAATTCGCAGACCTTCCCCGGCTATGGCTATTTAAGCGCCACCGCCGAGGTGAAGCCGGAGAACGATCAGGCCTTCTATGACGCCGTGTCGGGCATTGTCGCCGACCTGAAGGCCAAGCCGATCAGCGCCGATGAACTGCTGCGGGCGCAAAAGCCGCTGCTGGACCAGATGGACACCCAGCTCAAGACCAACAGCTATTGGCGCAATGTCCTGCCCGGCACGATGAGCGATCCGAAGAAGCTCGACTATATCCGTACCCGCCGCGCCCGTTATCAGGCGGTCACCATCGCCGACATCCAGAAGCTGGCGCAGCAATATCTGAACATGGACAAGGCGCTGCGCCTGCAGATCAAGCCCGCCGCCGACGCGCAGCCGGTCAGCGAAACGGCGGCGCCGGACGGAAAATAATCTTAGACTGCGAATACCAGGACGGCGAATACCAGCCTTCTTCCACTCTCCCCGCCATGAGGAGGGTGTGGAGGAAGAGAAGCGCGCTGGAAACAAAAAGTCCCGCCGAGGACC
>DATMTF010000242.1:0-11481 GCA_035565015.1 Asticcacaulis sp.
GATCGCCAAGACGCTGGGCGGCGTCACGCGTAACGCCGTGATCGGCAAGGTGCATCGCCTGGGCCTGTCGGGCCGCGCCGCGCCCTCGCAGCCGACCCGTCCGCTTTACAAACCCGCGCGTCCGTCGCGTCCTGTCGGCGGCTCCGAGCGCGTCGTCAACGAGCGCCCGCAGGCCGCCGCGCCGCGCCGTAACGAGCCGACGGTGGCGCGCCCGGTGATCTCCAACCCGGTCACGCCCTATGTCGAGACGCCCGGCACGGCGACTGTGCTGACGCTCGGCTCCAAGAGGTGCAAGTGGCCGATCGGCGATCCGACCTCGGATGAGTTTTCTTTCTGCGGCCGCGTCGCGTCGGACGGCGCGCCCTACTGCGTCGAACATGCGCGCGTCGCCTATCAGCCGTCGCAAAAGGCCAAGAAGCGCGACAACGGCGCCGATCTGTCGCGCTCGCTGCGCCGGTATCTGTAGGTTCCGGTTTTCAGGAAGTGAGACGCCCGCCGGTTCATCCGGCGGGCGTTTTGCGTTTAAGGCGATGTCGGTAGCGGTAGCGTGAGATGACCCGGAACATCTGTGCTGATCTGTGGATGTAAAGACGAGGCTTGCGGCTGGCATCGACGGCGGAAAGGGTTATCCACAGATCAGCACAGATGTTCAGGATCGCTTCACGCTACCACTATCGCCTTGCCTGAAATGATGAGGGGCTGCGCGCGGCGCAGGCTTTAGTTCAGCGTGCGTTTTGCGCCGGGGCGGTCGAGGGAGAAGGCCGGAACCGTGACCTGCAACAGGGCGCCGTCGTCGCGCGCGAAGATGTAGTGTCCGCTCATCGCGCCGGACTCGGTCGTCAGCGGGCAGCCGGAAGTGTAGGCAAAGCTCTCGCCGGGCGCCAGGACCGGGGTTTCGCCGATCACGCCGGGGCCATCGACCTTTTCGACATGGCCGTTGGCGTCGATAATGGTCCAGTGCCGCGTCTTAAGCTGGACCGTGTGCGTCCCGCGATTTTCCATCTGGATATGATAGGCCCAGACGTGGCGATCGGCGCCGTGGCCGTGCCGGTCCGGTGGGATATAGTCGACCTCGACCGAAACGGCGATGTCATGCGTGATGGCTTGGTAGGGCATGGTTTAAAGCTTGCTGTGACTTCATTCCTCTCTTAAATGGTCAGCCCATCCCTGCAAAGATAGTCTCATGCCGCTCGAAACCCAGCCCGCCGATCCGACCGAGAAGCCCGGCATATTGCCGATGCAGGGGCTGAATGCGCTGATCGAAGCGGGCGCGATCACAAGCGCTACGCCCTTCGACGCCGATCAGGTGCAGCCAGCCAGTCTGGACCTGCGGCTGGGCGCGCGCGCCTGGCGGGTGCGGGCCTCCTTTCTGCCGCGCGGGCGCACCGTCGCCGAGCGGCTCAAAGATGTCGAGATGCACGAGATCGACTTAACGCGCGGGGCGGTGTTTGAATCGGGCTGCGTCTATATCGCGCAATTGCAGGAGCGGCTCGACCTGCCCGCCGGGATTTCGGCGCGCGCCAATCCGAAGTCCTCGACCGGGCGCGTCGATGTCTTCGTGCGGCTTCTGACCGACCGCGGCGACCTGTTCGACGATGTGGCCGAGGGCTATAGCGGCCCGACCTATCTGGAGATCGCGCCGCAGACCTTCACCGTGCTGGCGCGCACCGGCACGCGGCTCAATCAGTTGCGCTTAAAGCGCGGCGCCTCGCCCAAGCTCTACACCACCGATTGCGGCGTCGATCTGACCGGCGAGCTGGTCGGCTTCCGCGCCCGCCGTCATGCCGGCATTATCGACCTCGACCACATCGCCGGGCACGATCCGCGCAAATACTGGGAGCCTTTGTGGTTCAACAGGGGCGAGCTGCTGCTCGATCCGGGCGAATTCTACATTCTGGCCTCGAAAACCAATGTCGAGATCCCGGTGCGCGAAGCCGCCGAAATGCTGCCCATCGACCCCGGCGTCGGCGAGTTTCGCGTCCACTATGCGGGCTTTTTCGATCCCGGCTTCGGCACCGAGGAGGCGCAGGGGACCGGCTCGAAAGGCGTGCTGGAGGTGCGTTGTCATGAGACGCCCTTTCTTCTGGAAGACGGCCAGACGGTCGCGCGCCTCGTCTATGAACCGCTGACCGACAAGCCGACGCGGCTTTACGGGCAACTGGGCTCGAACTACCAGAAGCAGGGGTTGAAGCTGTCGAAGCATTTTCAGCCGTGGTGACGCCTGTTTGAGCGAACGCGATTGCGGTTGCGCGAAAACTGTGTTTCCTTCTGCGCGACCGGGGCCAATCCGGCGCTAAAACAAACGGGTTAAGAGGAAACACATTCATGGCAAACGACGCTGCGCCTGCGCCTATCGCGCTTGGCAATCCCGCCGTGGTCGGTCTGGCCGGGTTCGGCATGACGACCCTGGCGCTGCAACTGCATAATCTGGGCTATATCGGCATCGCGCCGGTCTTGTGGCTGGGCTTCATCTTCGGCGGCCTGGGTCAGTTCATCGCCGGTTTCATGGAGCAGAAGACCGGCAACAATTTCGGCTTCTGCGCCTTTGTCGGTTATGGCGCCTTCTGGATCTGGCTGTGCGCCTACATTATCGGCGATTCGACCGGCATCGCCCTGTTCAAGCTGGCCGACAGCGATCTGGCCTATATTCTGGCGGGCTGGGGCCTGTTCACCTTCGGCCTGTGGATCGCCTCGTGGCATATTTCCAAGGCGATGTGGCTGACCTTCCTGACCCTGACGCTCGGCTTTGCCGGCCTTGCCCTGGTCAAGTGGGGCCATACCGAGCTGTTAAAGCCCGCCGCCTACGACCTGATCCTGTGCGCGCTGACCGCCTGGTACATGATGTTCTCGATCATCTTCAAGAGCGTGTTCGGCCGCGACGTGCTGCCGATGGGCAAGCCGATTCTGTAAGCTTTACGTCTTTGTGACAGGTGGACCGGCGGGGTCGTTCTTCGGAGCGGCCTCGCCGTCGCCTTTTCTGAGCGTCGAAAAGATCAGGGTCGAGACGATGGTGAAGCCGCCCAGCAGCCAGAAGGCCTTGTGCAGGCCGCCGATCATCAGGGCGCGGTTGTCGGTGTCGGCGGGCAGGAAGAAAAGCGTGATCAGCCCGGCTACCGCCACGCCGAACGAAACGGATAACTGCTGCAGGGTGCTGGCTATGGTCGAGGCCCCGCTGGTCTGTTTGCGCGGCACATCGGCATAGGCCAGCGTATTCATGCTGGTGTACTGGATCGAGGTGATCAGGCCGTACAGCAGGGCCAGCCCTACGATCAGCCAGACCGGCGTGCGCGCGCCGACAAAGCCGAACAGGGCCAGCAGCACGCCGATGATCAGCGTATTGACGCGCAGGATGGCTGCATAGCCGAAGCGGTCGAGCAGGCGGGTGATGATCAGCTTGCTGCTCATGGCGCCAAGCGCCTGCGGCATGATCAGCAGGCCCGACTGCACCGGCGTCATGCCAAGGCCGACCTGATACAGAAGCGGCAGCAGAAACGGCACGCCGCCGACGCCGAGCCGCGTGATGAAGCCGCCCGACACCGCCGTGGCGAAGGTGCGGATGCGGAACAGGCCCAGAAGCAGCAGCGGAAACGGCGTCTTCGCCGCATGCAGGCCATAGCCGAACAGCAGAAGGCCGGAAATGGCCAGCAGGCCCAGCACGCCGCCGACGCCGAGGCGGTGTTCGCCGAACACTTCCAGCACATAGGACAGAAGCGCAATCCCCGATCCGAACAGGATCAGGCCGAGAAAATCGAGCGGACGCGGTTTCGGGTCACGGAAATTGGGCAGTTTCAGCGCCACCAGCGCCATGCCCGCCAGTCCGACCGGGATGTTGACGAAAAAGATGACGCGCCAGTGCAGATAGTCGACGATCAGCCCGCCCAGCAGCGGCCCCAGCATCGGCGCCACCAGCATGGGAATGGCGACGAAGCTCATGGCGCGCACCAGTTCGCGATGGTCGAAGCTGCGCACCATGATCAGCCGCCCGACCGGCGCCATCATGGCGCCGCCCATGCCTTGCAGCACGCGAAACGCCACCAGCCAGTGAATATTGGTCGAAAGCCCGCATAATAACGAGCCGAGCGTGAAGATGCCGATGGCCGAGGCGAACACCCGGCGCGTGCCGAACCGGTCGGCCATCCAGCCGGAGATCGGAATGAAGACCGCAAGCGCCAGGGTGTAGCTGGACAGCACCGCCTTCATGCTCAGAGCCGTGACGTCGAGCGCCTCGGCGATCACCGGCACGCCGGTATTGAGGATGGTGGTGTCGAGCGCCTCCATGAAGAAGGCCACAGCCACCAGCCAGGGCAGCAGGGGCCTGATCGCCGTCAGGTCGGGGGAGGCGGATTTTACGGCCAAGTGCGGGCTCCATAGGAACGGCGTCTATATGGTCCCGTCGCCGTTATGCCGCAAGCGCAAAGGTCGGCTTTCAGCCCTCCGAGGCGGTCATAGGCGGGGCGCCGTCGGTGATCGGGGTGAAGCCGGTAACCTCGGATTCGGCGCGCTGGCGCTGCTCGTCGGTCAATTGCGCGCTTAAGTCATCGGCCTCGCGCGCCGCGACCTTGTCGCCGCTATTGCCCGCAATGCGCAGCCACTTATAGGCTTCGGACGGATTGAGCGGCACGCCGTCGCCGCGCTCATACAGCACGCCGAGATTATACTGGCTGTCCTTGACGCCGCGTTCGGCGGCCTTGCGGAACCACATGGCGGCCAGCGAATGGTCCTGCGATCCGCCTTCGCCTTCGTAATACATGGCGCCGAGATTATACATGGCCTTGGCGACCCCGCCTTCGGCGGCGCGCTGCGTCCACAGGCGCGCCTGCGTCTTGTCGGCGGGGATCAGCCGGTCCTGACCGTTATACAGCAGGGACAGGCTGAACTGCGCCGGGGCATAGCCCTGATTGGCGACCTGTTTCAGCGCATCGACCGCGCCGGGGGCGCGCGCGTCCAGCGCCTTGAGCGCTATATCGTAGCGCGTCTTGAGCGCCTGCTGATTTTGCGCGTCGTCGCCCGCATCGGTCACCTGCACATTGGCGGCGATCGGTTGACCGGGCTTGGCGCCCTCCGGCGTCGAATTCTTGAAGGCCAGATAGCCGACCGCGCCGACCCCGACCAGGGCCACCGCCAGCGATGACGCCTTCATGGCGTTCATCAGGGTGGCGCCGCCCTTTTCGGGCGTCTTCGTCGCGGCGGGCGGCGTCTGGCGGCGCGAAACGCCCGGTTTCAGGCCGCCGAGCAGATTGCCGCGCTCCGATTGTCCTTCCAGACTGGCGCGCACGGCGGCGCGGGCGGCGGCCAGAGCGTCGCGCGTCGACATCGACACGGACGCTTCGGGCTCAGGCTCGTGAACTGTTGCGGCGTCGTCGAGCGGCGCTTCAAGCACATCGCGCGCAAGCGTCTTGCGCAGCGCGGTCTGTGGCTGGACGCGCGCCTGACCGGCGGGGGCGGTCTTGCGCGCGGCGTCGATCTCGGCGAACGGATCGGTATCGTCGTCGTCAAGAGACGGCACGGGCGCCGGCTCCAGCGCGTCCTCCAGATCCTCCGGCGCGAACGGATCGAATTCCGGCTCGGATCCGGCGCCAAAATCGGCGACGCCGCCCAGCAGGCGACCGGTCAGATCGAAACCGTCATCTGCAGACCCAGGCGCGTCTGATAAAGACACTTCTGGCGCCTTCGCTTCCGGCTCCGGCGGCGCGTCGAACGGATTGGGCAGGCCGTCATCGGCGGCGTCTGCCTTGGCTGCGCCCGCTTTCGGCGCGCGCGCGGCTTCGGACAGCAGGCTTTCGGTCTGGACGCGCGCCAGCTTTTCGTCGATGCGCGCGCGGGTCTCCTCCAGAAGTTTCGCCGTACGTTCTTCGCTCTGGCGGATGCGTTCGGCCAGATCCTCGCGCGCATGGTCGCGCTGATGGCCGACCTGTTCGCCGACGCTGGCCAGCACTTCGGCGGTGCGGCGCTCGCTGTCGGCAAGCTTGGTGCTCAGGCGTTCGGAAATGCGCGCGATTTCGCCGCCCAGGCGCTCCAGCGCCTGCGCATGGCCGTTTTCGCTGCGCGCGAGGGCGTTTTCGCTGCGCGCGAGGCGGGCGTCCACGCCTTCGGCCAAACGCTGCATGTCGCGGCCCAGACGATCCATTCCGGCGGCGCTTGACGCCTCGACGCCGCTCATGCGGCGGTTAAGATTGTCGGCGATGCGCAGCACGTCATGGCCCATCTTCTCGATAGCCGAGGCCGACCGTTTTTCGGCGGCGCCGATGCGCGCATCGACCGCCTGCACGGCCTGCTCCAGGGTCTGCTGACGATTATCGTCCAGCGCCTGACGCCATTCGCTGCGCGAATCGGCCACCTGACGCGACAGGTCGTCGGCCAGGCTTTTCAGCGAACGCACAGCCTCAGGATCGGTGACGTCGCCGCGCTCCTCGGCCCGGCTCATGCGGCCCTCAAGCTGCGTGAAGGCGTGCTCCAGATTGCGGATCGCGCCCGTAGTCTGGGCCTCGGCGGCCTCCAGCCGCTGCGACAACTGCGCGACCACCTTGTCGATCAGACCTTGCGCGGTGCGCTCCGGGTCGCGCACCTCCATCTGCGCCAGCCGGTGCGACAGGCCGATCATGTCCTCGCGCACGTCCTTGAGCGAATCGCGGCTGCGCGCCTCGCCTTCGTAAATCTGGTTGGCCAGCTTGCCGACCGCGCCCTCAAGAGCGCGCACGGTTTCGGCGACCGGCCCTTCGCGCACCTGCGCCTCCAGCTTCGCGACGCGCTCGCGTTCCTCGCGCACATGGCCGGACAGACCCTCCAGTCGCTCGGCCTGGGCGTCGATCAGCCGTTCGGCCTGATCGAGACGGTCGGCGAACAGGCCGGTGTCGGCCTCGGCGCGGCTCAGACGGTCGAAGGTCGTCTGCGACTGTTCGGCGAGGCGATCCTCAAGGGTATCGCGCGTTTCGGCATGGGCGGCTTCGGAGCGCTCCAGACGGCCCAGCAGCGATTCCACCGCCGCCGACACGCTGCGCACCGCGCCCGCCGAACGGCTTTCCGAGGTTTCGATACGCGAGCCAAGCGATTCCAGCGCGCGCGCCACCCGGCCCAGATCTTCGCTGTCGCGCGTTTCGCGCGGCTGATCCTCGAAGATCGAGCGACGACGCAGATCGCGCGAACTCAAAGGACGGGCGCCGGTCGAATAGGGCGCGCGCGGACGATCGGCCCAGACGGGGGCGTGCGCGGACGGGCGACGCGACGCAGGCGCCTCCAGCTCGTAAGCCTCGTCCTCATCGTCATCATAATCGACTTCAGGAACCTGACGCGCGCGCGCGCGTCCTTTGCGCGCATCCTCGTCGCGGATCATCGCGCCGACGTCGCGGCCTTCGAGAATCATCTGATTCAGCCATTCGCCCAGGGTCATGCCGGAACGGCGCGCCAGATCCTTGGCGACTTCCCGCGCCTTGGCGTCGATGCCCTTAACACTCCATGGTGCGCCCGCGCTCATGCGATTCCCCTAGCAAGGTTTGGAGCGAGCCTAAACCGCATCATCTAGCGTGTAAACACTCTGTTAACCACAATATCTTGCAGGAGGTTAATCATCTGTGGAAAGATGCGCACGCTGTTATTTTACGGGAAGCGACCGCTTTTGCGGTATGCGGCGCCAAATTCCTGCGCCGGCGGCTTGCGGTCCGGCGCAATCCGCGACATAGGCGAAGCATGGACCTGACCTTGACCCTTACGGTGATTCTGTTGAGTCTGTCAGCCCTGCTGACGGTTTTTTTCGGTTTTATGGGCGCACGGCCCGCCAACCCGAACAAGGGGCCGCGCATGGTTCCGTGGCGCTTTCTGATGCTGCTGACCTTTACGATGAGCCTGCTGCTGCTCGTGCATCTTCTGACCGTGCTGGGCCTGAAAAGCGATCCGCCGATGTCGTACTGAGCCCGTTGCGGCGGCGTGGACAAGCCATGTCCAAATCAGTATGGATGCCTGCGCAGCACTTTCACGGGAATATCCGCACCATGTCCATCCGGTTCGCGATCAATGGCTATCAGGGCCGCATGGGACAGGCCGTGGCGCGCGTACTGGGCGAGGGCGAGCATCCGATCGTCGCGCGCTTTGAAAAGGGCGACGGCTTCGATCTGAGCGCGGCGGACGCGGTGATCGACTTCTCGACGCCTGAGGCTTCGCTGGAATTGCTGGAGGCCTGCGCCAGCGAGGGGCTGGCGCGTCCGAAGCCGTTGGTTCACGTCATCGGCTCGACCGGCTTTACGCCGGAACAGATCGACGCCATCGCGCCCTTCGCCGATCAGGTGGTCATCGTGCGTTCCGGCAACTATTCGCTGGGCGTCAACCTGCTGGCCGGCTTGGTGAAGCAGGCGGCGGCGCGGCTGAACGCGCAGGACTGGGATATCGAGATTTTCGAGGCGCACCATAAGCGCAAGGTCGATGCGCCGTCCGGCACCGCCCTGATGCTGGGCGAGGCGGCGGCGCTGGGCCGTGGCGTCGATCTGGCCGACAAGAAGGTCGCGGCGCGCGACGGCATTACCGGCGCGCGCAGGCCGGGCGATATCGGCTTTTCGGTCGTGCGCGCGGGCGGCATTGTCGGCGAACATTCGGCCATCATCGCTTCCGAGGACGAGGTCATCACCCTGTCGCACTCGGCGCGCGACCGCACCCTGTTCGCGCGCGGCGCCTTGCAGGCGGCGCTATGGGGCGCGCGTCAGGCGCCGGGCGTTTACGACATGCAGGACGTGCTGGGCTTTTAGAGCTATTTCACCCGCGTGGCAGCGCCGGAAAACGGACAGGCCGCGCCATGCCAGGCCGCGCAGTCGCCGCTTTCCGAGACGGTGAGGCGGTCCCCCGCTTGCAGCATATCGACCGAGCAGACCGCGCCGGTGTCCTTGTCGGTCAGGCTGACGCGCAGATGGTTGTCGGCGATCTGCTGCGACGGCGCGCCGCCCGCCAGACCCGCATCGCCGGTGCAGGCGTCTTTGGCGGTGATCAGGGTGACGCGGTGGAGCGGCGAAATCCGCACCATCAGGTCGCCCTCATATTTGCCGGGCCACGGATCGTAGGCGGGGGCCGGTTGCGGCGGCGCGGCGGCCTGCTCTTGCTGCGGCGCAGGCTTTGAGCAGGCCGTCAGCAGCAGGCACAGGATCAGGACGCAGCGCCTCATGCCGCATCGGCCTTGAACTGGTCGGCCAGCAGCCGCGCCTCGGCGGCGTGGCTGGAGCCCGCGCGCCAGACGACGGCGATGTCGCGGAAGGCGTGATCCGAGGCCAGTGGGCGCACGCAGACCTCGCCTTCGCGCGCCAGACCGGCCTCGACCGCCATGGCGGGCAGCAGCGAGACGCCGAGGCCGGAGCCAACCATCTGCACCAGCGTGTTCAGCGAGGTCGCCGCGAAGCCGCCGCCCAGAGAATCCGGGCGCGCGGCGTAGGTGGCCAGCGATTCCTGCGTCCCGCCCGGCGCCGTCCACGAACAGGCCGCCAGGGCGTGATCGCGCAGGCAATGGCCGTCCTCCAGCAGGATCATTTCCTCGTTCTTCAGAGCTTCGGGCGCGATGCTGTCCGCCTGGGCCAGCGGGTGGCCGCTGGGCGTCGCCGCCAGGATTTCGTCGCGCATGACAAAGGCGTGGTCGAGGCCGTTCAGATCCCACGGCAGGGCGATGACGGCGGCGTCGAGCGCGCCGCTGCGCAGGGCGCCGATCAGCCGCGCCGTCTGGTCTTCGCGCAGGAACAGGCGCAGATCGGGATAGGTCTGGCGCAGCCGCAGCAGCGCCCTCGGCAAGAGGAAGGGGGCGATGGTCGGAATGACGCCCAGCCGGAAGCGGCCCGACAGCGGACGGCCTGCGCCATGCGCGGCCTCGACCAGATCCTCGGCCCGCGCCAGTATCTCTTCGGCGCGTTTCAGCGTCTCCTCGCCGACCGGTGTCAGGATCACCTGCCCGCGCGAGCGATCGACCAGCCGCGCGCCGAGAATCTTCTCCAGCTCGGCAATCCCTGACGACAGGGCGGGCTGCGACACATAGGCCGCTTCCGCCGCCGCCATGAAGCTCTTATGTTCGGCGAGCAGTTTCAGATATTGCAATTGGCGTAAGGTCGGCAGCATGGCGCTTACATAAGCATGATTTATGCAAACGCCAAAAAGCAAAATTGGATTTTTGTTTCACGGCGGCGAAATCGCGCGCAAAATCACGATTTTGAACGACCCCAGCCCGGAAAGACCTGACGACCCATGCCGCTCGACGCCCTGTACGCCGCCCTGCCCGCCTATGCGCGCGATCTGGCGCAAAACCTGACCGCGCTGGCCGACGACGCCAGCCTGAGCGACCCGCAGAAATGGGGCGCCATGCTGGCCTGCGCCCACGCCATCGGCGTTCCGGGCGTGATCCGCCCGCTGGAGGCGCATGTCGCCGATATCCTGACGCCGGAGGCGGTGACGGCGGCGAAGGCGGCTTCGGCGATCATGGGACTGAACAATATCTATTACCGCTCTTTGCACCTGATGCGGAACAAGGACTATGAGACCCTGCCGTCGAAGCTGCGCATGAACATTCTGCGCAATCCGGGCGTGGACAAGATCGATTTCGAGCTATGGTGCGTGGCGGTGTCGGCGGTCAATGGCTGCGGCCTGTGCCTCGACAGTCACGAAAAGGCGTTGCGCGATCATGGCGTCGGCGCTTTGCCTGTGCAGACCGCGCTGCGCATCGCCTCGGTCGTTCACGCGATTTCGACGGTCGTGCGCGCCGAGGCGGCTCTCGCGCTTGCATAAATTTAATTTATGAGAAAATAAAATAAAATAGATTTGCTCTATTGTAGCGAATATGTTTTTTGCGTTGCATCACCACCAACCCCAAGGAGATTCCTCATGGCCCTCATCAACACCGCCATCAAGCCGTTCAAGGCCACCGCCTATAAGCAAGGCAAGTTTGTCGATATTTCCGACGCCGACACCAAGGGCAAGTGGTCGATCTTCTTCTTCTATCCGGCCGACTTCACCTTTGTGTGTCCGACCGAGCTGGAAGACCTGGCCGGCATCTATCCGGAACTGCAAAAGCTGAACGTCGAAGTCTTCTCGGTCTCGACCGACACGCACTTCTCGCACAAGGCCTGGCACGACACCTCGCCCGCCATCGGCAAGATCGATTACTACATGGTCGGCGACCAGTCGGGCGCGCTGACCAACAATTTCGACGTGATGCGTCCGGGCGTCGGCCTGGCCGACCGCGGCACCTTCCTGGTCGATCCGGACGGCATTATCCAGTTCATGGAAATCACCTCCGAAGGCGTCGGCCGTAACGCCACCGAACTGCTGCGCAAGGTCAAGGCGGCGCAATATGTCGCCTCGCACCCCGGCGAGGTCTGCCCGGCCAAGTGGGAAGAGGGTGAAAAGACCCTGGCCCCGTCGCTGGACCTGGTGGGCAAGATCTAAGGCGGCCCCCCCTTCGTCGGCTTCGCCGCCACCTCCCCCGTAAACGGGGAGGATGAGGCGCCCTTATCCCTCCCCGTTCAC
>DATMTF010000243.1:0-5277 GCA_035565015.1 Asticcacaulis sp.
CAACTGGCGCGGGAGGCGGGCCTGCCCGAAGGTGTGATGACGGTCATCACCAGCGTCCACGCCAAAGAGGTCGGCGAGGTCATGACCTCCGATCCGCGCGTCAAGAAGCTCTCTTTCACCGGCTCGACCCCGGTGGGCAAGATGCTCTACGCCCAATGCGCGCCGACGATGAAAAAGGTGTCGATGGAGCTGGGCGGCAATGCGCCGTTTATCGTCTTCGACGACGCGGACCTCGACGCTGCGGTCGAAGGCGCGCTGGCCTCGAAATACCGTAATTCCGGCCAGACCTGCGTGTGCGCCAACCGCATTCTGGTGCAGGCGGGCATTTATGACCGCTTCGCCGCCGCCCTGACCGAAAAGGTCAAGGCGATGAAGCTCGAACCCGGCTGGCGCGAGGAGGCGACGCTGGGGCCGCTGATCAATCAGAAGGCGGTCGATAAGGTCAGACATCTGGTCGATGACGCCGTGGCGCATGGCGCGAAAGTCGAAACCGGCGGCGCGGTCGATGCGCAAGGTCCGCTGTTTTATCAGGGCACGGTGTTGACCCATGTGTCGCGCGACATGGAAATTTTCGATATCGAAATCTTCGGGCCCGTCGCGCCGCTGTTCAAATTCGAGACGGAGGAGGAGGCCATCCAACTGGCCAATGACACACCCTTCGGTCTGGCGGCCTATGCCTATACGCGCGACATCGGCCGCGCCATGCGCGTGGCGGCGCATCTGCAATATGGCATGGTCGGGATGAATGACGGCCTGATCTCCACCGAGGTCACCCCGTTCGGCGGCGTCAAGGAATCCGGCATCGGTCGCGAAGGCGCGATGGAAGGGCTGGAGGAATATCTGAACGTCAAATACATCTCTTATGGCGGGTTGGGGTCTATATAAAATGAGGGAGATTTGAACCTGATCAGGCCAACGCCATCATCCCTCGCGAACAAACGCCGCCCCCTCTCCCCTCGTGAGGGGAGAGGGGAGGTGGTGTTTTGAACTGGCAAACCTTCCTGACCGAACAGCGCGAGGCCTTCGTCGCCGCGCATCCGCGTTCGCGCGACCTGGCCGATCAGGGGCGGGCGGCGTGGCGCGGCGGGGTGCCGATGCACTGGATGCGCGACTGGGCCTCGCCGTTTCCGCTCTATGTCGAACACGCCAAAGGCGCGCGCCTGACCGATGCGGACGGCATTTCTTACGATGACTTCTGCCTCGGCGACACGCCGTCCATGTTTGGCCATGCGCGCCCGGAACTGCACAGGGCGCTGGCCGAACAGGCGGGGGAGGGGGTTGGCTTCATGCTGCCGACGCGCTGGTCCAACAGGGCGGGCGACTTGCTGGCCGAGCGCTTCGGCCCTTACGGCCTGACCCAGTGGCAGGTGGCGACCACGGCGTCGGATGCGAACCGGGCTGCGATCCGCTGGGCGCGCGCCGTGACGCAGAGGCCGAACATCCTCGTCTTCGACGGCTGTTATCACGGCATGGTCGAGGACGCCTTCGTGACGCTGCAAGGCGATCAGCCGCGCAACAAGCCCGGCCTGATCGGACAGGTCCATGACCTGACCCGGACCACGACGGTGATCCCGTTCAACGACCTCGCCGCGCTCGAAGCCGCCCTGAAAACAGGCGAGATCGCCGCCGTTCTGGCCGAGCCGGTCATGACCAATTGCGGCATGATCCTGCCCGATGACGGCTTCAACGACGCGATGCGCCGCCTGACCCGCCGTTACGGCAGCCTTTTGGTCCTCGATGAAACCCACACCCTGTCATCCGGTCCGGCGGGCTATGTCGGCCTGCACAACTTGCGCCCCGACATGCTGGTGATCGGCAAGGCGATTGCGGGCGGCGTCCCGGCGGCGGTCTGGGGCGTCACGGCTGAGATCGCCGCCCGCATGGACGACGCGCAACTGCGCGCAGGCGCCGGATCGTCGGGCATCGGCACGACCTTGTCCGGCAACGCGCTGGCCATGCGCGCCATCGCGGTCATGCTGGACGAGGTGATCACGAAGGACGCCTATACGCACATGCTGCGCGGCGCCGAACGGCTGGTGGCGGGCCTGCGCCGCGTCATCGCCGGAACCGGCGTTGCGTGGAGCGTCGTGCATGTCGGGGCGCGCGCAGAGCTGATCTTCGCGAACAATCCGCCGCGCGACGCCGCAAGCATGCGCGCCGTTCTCGATCATGACGCGCTCGACGCCTATCATCTCTACCTGATCAATCAGGGCGTGCTGATTGCGCCCTTCCACAATATGATGCTGATATCACCCCAGACCCACGACGACGCCATCGACCGCCTGATTGAGGCGACGAAGGCGTTTGCGGACATCTGGATTTGTCTTTGAAAGCGGACCCCGACATGACCCAAATCAACGCAAAAGTGGCGGACATCGCCGAGGCCAGAGCTTTTCTGGACGCCCATCCGCACATTAACTATTTTGAGGTCTTCTTCACCTCGATGACCGGCGTGCCGCGCGGCAAGCGCCTGCGGCGGCATGAGCTTTTGCCGATCTATGAGTATGGCCGTTTCCTGCCCGGCTCGATCCTGGTCGTCGATACCCTCGGCGCCGATGTCGAGGAGACGGGGCTTGTCTGGGAGGACGGCGACGCCGACCGCGTGGCCAGACCTGTGCCGGGCACGCTGGTTCCCGCGCCGTGGCTGGGCGAGGATGTCGGTCAGGTCATGCTGTCGCTCTATGAACTCGACGGGACGCCCAATGACCTCGATCCGCGCCATGTGCTGCAACGGGTGCTCGACCGCTATGAAGCCGATGGCCTGACGCCGGTGGTGGCGTGCGAGCTGGAATATTACCTCGTCGATATCGAACGCAAGGACGGCCAGCTCGTCCCCGCCGCCAGTTTCAACACCGGCGAGACGCCGCGCGGCACGCAGGTCTATGGCCTGCCGGAAATCGAGGCGCACGGCGACTTCTTCCGCATGCTTTGGGAGACGGCGGACGCGCAGAATATCCCGCTGGAAGGCGCGATCTCGGAATTTGCGCCGGGACAGGTCGAACTGACGCTCAAGCACAAGCCGGACGCGCTCAGGGCCGCCGACGACGCGGTCATGTATAAGCGCATGGCCAAAGGGGTGGCGCTGTCGCTCGGCGTCGAGGCGACCTTCATGGCCAAGCCGTGGGCGACTCAAGCCGGTTCCGGCTTCCACGTCCACGTCTCGGTGGCGGACAAGGATGGCGGGAATCTGTGCGCCGATGAACATCCGGAAGGCTCGCCGCTCTTGAAAACCATGATCGGCGGCATGAAGGACCATTTGGCGGACTGCATGGGCATACTGGCGCCGGGCGCCAACTCGTTCAAGCGCTTCAAGGCCAATTCTTACGCGCCGGTCGGCCTGACCTGGGGCGTGAACAACCGCACGGTCAGTTTGCGCGTGACGGCGGGACCGGCGCACACCCGCCATGTCGAGCATCGCGTCGCGGGCGCCGACGCCAATCCGTATCTGGTGCTGGCGGCGGTGCTGGCCTGCGCGCATCACGGCCTGACGCAGAAGACCGATCCCGGTCCCGCCGTGGTCGGCAATGGCTATGCGGTGGCGGCGGAGACGGGGGCGAAGCTGCCGACCAACTGGTACGCGGCGGTCGATTATCTCGATAAGTCGCAGGTTTTGCGCGACTATCTGGGCGATCGCTTTATCGACATGTACGTCAAGGTCAAACGGGCCGAGCAGGCGCGCTTCTTCGAAGAGGTGACCGAACTCGACTATGACTGGTATTTGCGCAACGCCTGACCGGCGGCGGTCGGACATCTGCGCAACGGCGCCGCAAAAACTTAACATTTGCGGCGCTTGTGATCACATTTAGCGGTTGACAGCTTGGTAAAGCCGTATTCCTCTGGGATCACCGCACTTTCCGCGCACCACCCCGGCTGCCGCACGGACTGTCTGCCGAACGGGGGCCTCTTTAACTTACGAGAGAAGGAGACAGCTTATGGGTTACGGAACATCGAGACGTTCGCTTCTGACCGCCCTTGGCGCCGCCGCCGTCGGCATCAGCTTCACCGGCCTTGAGGCCTGCTCCAAGCCGGGCGCCAAGACGGGTTCGACTTCGGGCGAGGAGCCGAAGCTGAACTTCTATAACTGGGACACCTATATCGGCGACACCACCCTGTCGGACTTCAAGGCCGCGACCGGCATCGACGTCAATATGAGCCTGTTCGCCTCCAATGACGAGCTGTTCGCCAAGCTGAAGGCGGGCAATCCGGGCTTTGACGTTATCGTGCCGACCAATGACTATGTGCCGCGCCTGCGCGACGCGGGCCTTCTCATGCCGCTCGATCACAGCAAGATTCCGAACATCGTCAATATCGACGCCAGCTTCATGAACCCGGTCTATGATCCGGGCCGCAAATATTCGCTGCCCTACACCTGGCTGGCGCTCGGTCTCGGATTCCGTAAATCGAAGATGAAGCCCGGCCATACCCCCGATTCCTTCTCCTATGTGTTCGAGCCGACTGAGTACAAGAAGCGCATCACGGTCCTTGGCGACTCCGCCGACCTGATCCGGCTGGCGGGCAAGTATCTCGGCTATTCGATCAACGCCATTCCCGATGACGGCCTGGTCAAGATCGAAGCCATGCTGATGAAGCTGGTCAAGTCGGGCTATCTGCTGAAATTCACCGGCGACGAAGGCGATCAGCTTCTGGCCAATGGCGACGCCGATCTGGTTATCGAATATAATGGCGACATCGCGCAAAAAGCTTCGGAAGACCCCGACCTGACCTTTGTTATCCCGAAAGAGGGTTCGGAGCTGTCGTCGGACACCCTGGCCATTCCGTCCGGCGCGCCGCGTCCCGACAATGCGCACAAGTTCATCAACTTCATCCTCGACGGCAAGAACGGCGCGGAAATCACCAAGACCATACTCTATCCCACGCCGAACAACGCCGCCAAGGCGCTGATGCCGGACAGCTACAAGAACAATCCGATCATCTTCCCGCCGGCGGACCTGCTGGCCAAGAGCGAATACGGCCAGTATCCGGGCGCCGACCGCGCGCAGAAGTATGAGGAGATCGCCACCCGCGTCAAAGCGGCGGCGGGTAGCTAATTATCTGATCCGACCCGGCGGAGAGCGCCTCCGCCGGGTCTTGTTTTTCGCGTTTGGAGGCGGGCTTGGAACAGAGCTGGCGTCAGGCCAAGAGCATATTTGCAACCCTGATCACCGCGCCGGTGTTCTGGCTGATCGCCTTTTTCATCGTGCCGATGGGCATTGTCTGGCTGTATTCGTTCGGTGAGAACAAGGGGCTGATCGACGTCGCCTTCACCGGCACATGGAT
>DATMTF010000244.1:0-3598 GCA_035565015.1 Asticcacaulis sp.
CAGAAACGTCGCAAGATAAAACCACCAATATTCGGATCGTCTGGCCCGACCGGTAAAATTAACATATTTTCGCATACACAAACTGAAGGCCTGAGAGAATTTCACGGGCGAAGCAGGCGGTCCAAAACGGTTGGAGCCGGACGGCTTGATGAGCAATGGCAAAAAGCCCGGCAAGCCAAGTATGACGAGAAATAGAAGATGCCAGATTGAAAGCGTACCCATTTATTTACTCCCCCTTTACGCCGTCAGCTTTCGCCCCGCGCCTTTTGCTTTTTCTGGCGCAGATCGGCCCAGTAGTCCAGCCTTTGCCGCACCTTGCCTTCGTGACCGCTGCCCGCCGGGTCGTAGATGACCGGGCGCTTCATGCCGTCGGGAAAATAGTTCTGACCGGAAAAGCCGTCGGGATCGTCAGGGTCGTAAATATAGCCCTTGCCGTAACCGATCTCCTTCATGAGTTTCGTCGGCGCGTTCAAAATCACGGCGGGCGGATCGAGATGGCCGGTTTCTTTGGCCAGCATCGTCGCCTTTTTGAACGCCGTATAGACGGCGTTGGATTTCGGCGCCGAGGCCATATGCACCACGGCCTGCGCCAAGGCCAGTTCGCCTTCGGGCGAGCCCAAAACTTCGTAAGTATCCCGCGCGGCATGGCACATCAGTAGCGACATTGGGTCGGCATTGCCGATATCCTCTGAGGCCATGCGGATCAGGCGGCGCGCGATAAATAGGGGATCGTCGCCGCCATTCAGCATCCGCGCCAGCCAGTAGAGCGCCGCGTCCGGGTCAGAGCCGCGCACCGACTTATGCAGGGCCGAGATCAGGTTGTAATGGCCCTCGCGATCCTTGTCGTGGTTGGGGCGGCGCTTCTGCAACTGCGCCAGCAACTCGTCTGGTCCCAGCGGCTCGGCAAAGCCCATATGGTCGAGCGATTCGATCAGGCTCAGGAGATAACGCCCGTCGCCATCGCTTAGGAGTTTCAGGGTCTCATAAGCCTCATCGGTCAGCGGCAATCTCTGGCCAATATGACCTTCGGCGCGCGCAATGATCTCATCCTGCGCCGCCTCGTCCAGCCGTTTCAGCACAAACACCTGACAGCGCGACAGCAAAGCGCCATTCAGTTCAAACGACGGATTTTCGGTCGTGGCCCCGATCAGGGTCACCACGCCTGCCTCGACATAGGGCAGGAAACTGTCCTGCTGAGCGCGATTGAAACGGTGGATCTCATCGACGAACAGGACCGTGCGATGGCCCATGCGGTGCCGAACCTGCGCCTGCTCAAACGCCTTTTTCAGATCGGCGACGCCCGAAAAAACCGCCGAAATCTGCTGGAACTCATAGCCCGCCGCCTCGGCCAGCAGGCGCGCAATCGTCGTCTTGCCGACGCCCGGCGGCCCCCACAGGATCAGGCTGGGCAGAAAGCCGCGCTCGACCAGCCGCGAAATCGCCCCGCCCTCACCGAGCAGATGCGACTGCCCGACCACCTGATCCAGCGCGCGCGGGCGCAACCGGTCGGCCAGCGGCTTGGCCGACTCATCGACGGATAAGGTTTTCGCCTGAGGCTCGGCGTCACCGAAAAGATCGCTTGTCATAAGAACACATATAGAACATGAATCATCCGCTTGCCATACCCCTGTCGCATTCTGGCGGGGCGCGCCTATATGGAGGCGGCACAGCTTACCGTACAGGACACAGCATGGAACCGGTCATCGCCATAACAGGCTTGGAAAAGACCTATAAGGGCGGATTTCAGGCGCTGAAAGGCGTCGATCTCAGCATAAATCGCGGCGAAATCTTCGCCCTGCTCGGCCCCAACGGCGCGGGCAAGACCACCCTGATCGGCATTGTCTGCGGACTGGTGCGGCCGACCGGCGGGACGGTGATCGCCGACGGTTTCGACATCGCCAAGGACTACCGCGCCGCCCGCACCCGTATCGGCCTGGTGCCGCAGGAGCTGGCCACCGACATGTTCGAGACGGTCTGGCACACGGTCAGCCATTCGCGCGGCCTGTTCGGCAAACCGCCCAATCCGAAGCTGATCGAGCAGATCCTGCGCGACCTGTCGCTCTGGGACAAGCGCAACAACAAGATTGCCACCCTTTCCGGCGGCATGAAGCGGCGCGTGCTGATCGCCAAGGCGCTGTCGCACGAGCCCACCATCCTGTTCCTCGATGAGCCGACCGCCGGGGTCGATGTCGAACTGCGCCGCGATATGTGGCAGATGGTGCGCCGCCTGCGCGAAGCGGGCGTCACCATCATTCTGACCACCCACTATATCGAAGAGGCCGAGGAGATGGCCGACCGTATCGGCGTGATCAATAAGGGCGAGATTATCCTGGTCGAAGAGAAGCACGCCCTGATGAAGAAGCTGGGCCAGACCCGTGTGCAGATCACCCTGACTCAAGCCCTGACCGCCCCACCCGACATCGGCCGCGAGACGCACCTCAGCGAGGACGGTTTGACCTTGAGCTTCACCTTAAGCGGCGAAGGACACGATCAGGACACCGGCGTCGCCGAGGCGCTGAAAGCGCTTATGAAGCAGGGAATCGACTTTTCCGGCGTCAATGCCGAGCGCTCGTCGCTTGAAGATATTTTCGTCAATCTGGTCGAGGCCCGCGCCGCATGAGTTCGTTCAATTTTTACGCCGTCCGCGCCCTCTACACCTTCGAAATGAGCCGGATGTGGCGCACCCTGTTTCAGAGCCTGGCAGCGCCTGTGCTTTCGACATCGCTCTATTTCATCGTCTTCGGCTCTGCCATCGGCGGACGCATGACGACGGTGGACGGCGTATCCTACGGCGCCTTCATCGTGCCGGGTCTGACGCTCCTCAGCATCCTGACCGAAAGCGTGTCCAACGCCTCATTCGGCATCTATCTGCCGCGTTTCACCGGCACCATTTACGAGCTACTGTCCGCGCCGGTCTCGGTGATCGAGGCCCTGCTCGGCTATGTCGGGGCGGCGGCGTCGAAATCGTTGATCCTTGGCGTCGTCATCCTGATCACCGCGCGCCTGTTCGTCGCCTATCATATCGCGCATCCGGTCTGGATGATCGTCTTCCTGATGCTCAACAGCCTGACCTTCTCTCTGTTCGGCTTTATCCTCGGCGTCTGGGCCGACGGCTTCGAGAAGCTACAGGTCGTACCCTTGCTGGTGATCACGCCGCTGACCTTTCTGGGCGGCACCTTCTATTCGATCCATATGCTGCCCGCACTATGGCAGAAGATCATCCTGTTCAACCCGATCGTCTATCTGGTCAACGGCTTCCGCTGGGCCTTTTACGACAAGGCCGACGTCAATATGGCGATCAGCCTGGGCATGACTTTGGGCTTCATGGCGGTCTGCATTGCGATCATCGCCTGGATCTTCAAGACCGGCTATCGCCTGCGCACCTGAAAACTCCGGCCCGGAGCTGTGACCAGCAACTCCGGGCCGGATATATGCGCGCCGGACAAGGGGAGTAAACCAGCGCGCCCCGCATGGTGTTCCGGTCTCAGGGGCCTCCGGAACACAGGACGACAATAACAACTAAAGGTTGCATTATAATTAATGCAAATAAAAGGGGATTTTTCTCTGCATTCCCGCTATAGGCAGGATCGGGAGAATG
>DATMTF010000245.1:0-3098 GCA_035565015.1 Asticcacaulis sp.
CAAAAAGTGGAACCACTTTTTGGGGAAACGCTCTAATGATTCAACCCGTTCTCGCCCTGGTCGCCTGGTCGATGGTCATGCTCGTCTGGCTCTATGTCCGGCGCGTGCCCCTGCTTGTGCGCTATGCGCTGAACGAGGTGAAGCTGAACAGCTCCGACGCCGTACGTCGTCTGCCGCCGCAGGTGCAGTGGCCCGCCGACAATTACAACAATCTGATGCAGCAGCCGACCCTGTTCTACGCGCTGTGTCTGGGCATTCATGTCTGCGGGGTCAGCAATCTCGACCTGGAATATATGGCGTGGCTCTATGTCGCCCTGCGCGTCACGCACTCCATCGTGCAGTCGACCTGGAACATCACCACCGTTCGCTTCTGTCTGTTTCTGGCCAGCTCCGGCGTTCTGGGCGTACTGTGTGTGCGGGCCTTATTGTTGATTTTCAGATAGTTACTGCGCCGGAACGATGCGCCACATGCGCAGATTATGCTTGATGCGCCCGGCTTCGACGCCGGCGCGCTGGCCGTGGCCGACATAGAGGTCGGCGCGCACATCGCCCTTGATCGCGCCGCCGGTGTCGAGCGCCGCGGTCAGCCGTTGATAGGCCGGAAAGGCGCCGTCAAGACCGTTAACCCCGGCATGGGCGTCCAGCCAGAACAGGTCGCCATAGTCATGATAGGCCGGATCGACCGCAATCGCCGAACCCGGCGGCAGGGGCAGACCGGTCGCGCCCAGAGGTTCGGTCTGGTCCGGCTTGATGACAAAGAAACCATAGCGCGGATTGGCGTTCATTACCGCCTGCGCCTCCGGGCCGCGATGCGCGGCCAGCCAGGCGTGGATAGTGTCGCCGGAGGTCTCGTTGCTGGCCAGAAGTCCCTGCTGCGTCATCACCTTGGCGATGCCGACAAAGGGCTGGCCGTTATCGGCGGCGTAGGCGGCGTAAACGCGCGATCCGTCCGGCAGGTCGAGAAAGCCGGAGCCCTGCAACTGCATGAAAAAATAGTCTTCCGGGCGCATATAATATTGCGTGGCGGGGTCCGGCGGCAGGGCTTCGATCTCGGCGCGGGTATAGTAGGGGACATAAAGGCCGCCGATCTTGCGCGCGGCGATATGGGTTCCCGTCTGACCGGGCGTCATCTGCGAGCCGTCGACATAGACGAGATCGGCGGGTTTGCCGCGCACGGGTTGTGAAAATTCGGCGCTGGGCGTCAGTTGCGCGTCGTAATCGGGCACGAAATAGCCGGTCAGAAGGCCGGTTTTCTGTTGCGCCGGATCGACGGTTTCGACCTGTAAATGGCTGTTCAGGAAGGCGCGGATCTGCTCCGGGCTTTCAAAATCCTGCTGCGTCATCGCCGCGCACACCGCCGCATATTGCCGTCCCGCCTTGTAGGCGCAGGCGCCGCGCAGGGCTTCGAGCGCGATAAACGGATCGCTGTCCGCCCAGCCGGGCAGGGTGTCCAGCCGCTTCGACAAGGCGACCGGATTATAACCGGAGACGGGCGACGCGGTTCCGGACGGCGGCGGCGGCGCCTGGCCGGAGGTCTGCCCCGACGCCTGTCCCCCCGTAGGCGGCGGCGTCACGACCGGCGACACGGGCGTCTGCGCACAGGCGGCCAGCAGCAAGGCGCCGCCGCCGAGCGCCAGTGTCAGAACCTGCCGCAGCCTCACGCCTTGGCCGCCTCGACGCGGGTCAGGGTCCAGGGTCCGGCGGCGCCCTTATAGGCGCGCTGGAAGGTCCAGTATTCGGCGGCGCGGCGGTAAAGAATATGCGGCTTACCGCCGTCCTCGGCGGGCGGCGTCTCATACGCCATTTCCGACAGGAAGCGCACGCGCACCTGCGCGGTGTCGTCCTTGAACTCGATGGAATCGATATCGGCCTTGGGCGGCTCGACAAAGCTCAGCGTGTCCTTGGCCGGTTCAGGCCGCGCTGCAATCGCGTCGGCGAAGCTTTGATAGACGCGCTCGCCGAGCCTCTCCCTGACGGCGCTCAGATCGCCCTTGTGAAACGCGCTTACCACCTGCTCATAGGTCTCGCGCGCCTTGTCGAGAAAGTTCAGTTCGTTGAAGCTGGCGTCGCGCGTCTTGAGCGCATCGAGGCTGGGATTGCGCGATTCCAGCAGGCGTTCAGGACGGCCCGCCGCTTCGATCTCGCCTGACTTCTGTGCGCCCAATGCCTTGTCCTCGACGCGGAAGCCGACCTTGCGGCCCAGCACGTTATAGAGGTTCACCAGAATGACCAGGGCGACCACGGCGAAAATGACAAGGACGGCGACGTTGTTCACGATGGACTCACATGGATTCGATGCGGCCTTCACATCAGCCGCGCTTCGCCCAATATATAGGAAGAAAGTTTGCGAAGGCGACTCTTCGTTCGATTGCTTAAAATTTTCTTATCTGTTAGCAGGCTTGTCACACTCATTTTGCGCGCCGCGCGCGCCGATCTAAAACTATTCCGGAGCTTATGCGTTCATGACCGACACACCAGAAACCAACGCGCCCGAAGGCATGCCGCAGCAGCCGCAACCGCAGATGCAGGTTCTGGCGCAATTCATCCGCGACTTCTCGTTTGAAAATCCGCGCGCGCCGGAAAGCCTGCGTATGGAAGCCCGCCCGGACGTCGATCTCGGCGTCGAAATGAGCGCCAAGGGCCGCCCCGACGGCCTGTTCGAGGTCGATATCAAGCTGACCGTGAAAGCCTCGACAAGCGACGGTCCGATGTTCGCCATTGAACTGGTCTATGGCGGCCTGTTCCAGCTCGGCAGCATTCCCGAAGCCATGGTCGAGCCGACCTTGCTGATCGAATGCCCGCGCTATCTGTTCCCGTTCGTGCGCCGCATCATCGCCGACGCCACCGCCGACGGCGGCTTCACCCCGCCGTTCCAGCTCGATCCGATCGATTTCGCGACGCTGTACATGCAGCAGCGCGCCCAGATCGAAGCCCAGCGCGTCGCCGCCGTGGCGGGCGAAGCGGCTGGCAACGCATAAAGGCTATCGTAGGGTCTGTAGTGAAATCGGCCTCGCTTTAATGGCGAGGCCATTTTTATGTCTGCGAAACCGCATTGGCCTGCGGCCATAGCGCCTTGTCTTTGAGATATTTCGCCACGA
>DATMTF010000246.1:0-6440 GCA_035565015.1 Asticcacaulis sp.
GCTGGGCGCGAACGGCGGCCTGCGTCCTGAATCAGGTCAAAACATATTTTTATGCGAATTGGTACAAAAATATGTTTACAAAATGGCCTGCCGCCCCTATTAATTTGCGAACCAGTACATAAATGGGCAGTCGCGAGCGCATATCAAGCCGCAGCCCAACCTCCTCCCCCCAAGATACCCAAAGGCGCCCCCATGCCCTATCTGTCCCTTCTCAACCGGCCCTACGCCAAGCCCCTGCTGATCTCCGCCGCCGTCATCGCCCTGGCGGGCGCGGCGGGCGTCGTCGCCCTCTCCTCTGGCGGCCAGGCCCATTCGCAGGCCGCGCCGCAAGCCGCCCCCGTCACGGTCGCCATCGTCAGGACGCAGAACGTCACCGCCTGGAACGATTTTTCCGGCCATCTCGAAGCCGTGGACCGCGTCGATATCCGCCCGCGCGTCGACGGGGCGATCAAGGCGATCCATTTCCGCGAAGGCGCGCTGGTGAAGGCGGGCGACCTGCTCGTCACCATCGATCCCGCCCCCTATGAGGCGCAGGCGGCCAGCGCCCGCGCCGACGTCGCCGCCGCTCAGGCCCGCCTGACTCTGGCGACCTCCGAACAGGCGCGCGCCCAGCGTCTGTGGAACGATCACGCCATCGCCCAGTCGGATCTGGAGAGCAAGACCAATGATCTGAAGTCCGCCGAAGCGGGACTCGACGCCGCCCGCGCGCGTTTGCAGGTCGCCAATCTCAATCTCAGCTATACCCAGGTGCGCGCCCCGGTTTCGGGCCGCGTCGGGCGCATTGAGGTCACGGTCGGCAATCTGGTCGCCGCCGGGCCGCAGGCCCAGGCCCTGACCAGCCTCGTCTCGGTCAGCCCGATCTACGCCAGCTTTGACGCCGATGAGGGCGTGATCGACCAGATGCTCGGCGATCTGCGCCTTGAGGGCGGCGAAAGCCAGCTCACGCGCGTGCCGGTCACGCTCGATGACGGCGGCCAGACCCTGAACGGTCATCTGCAACTGATCGACAACCAGTTCGACAGCGCGTCGGGCACCCTGCGCGTGCGGGCTGTGTTCGACAATGCCGACGGGCGGCTGATCCCCGGCCAGTTCGTGCGCGTGCGCCTCGGCGAAGCCGCGACGCATCCGGCCATCCTTGTGTCGGAGCTGGCTATCGGCACCGATCAGGACAAGCGTTTCGTCTATGTCGTCGGCAAGGACCACAAGGTCGCCTATCGCGAGGTCAAGCTCGGCGCGTCGCTCGGCAATGGCCTGCGCGTCGTCACCGACGGCCTGCATGACGGCGACCGCGTGGTGATCGACGGCGTGCAGCATATCGGCCCCGGCGCGACGGTCACCGAACAGGTCGCCGCCCTGCCTGCGCCTCCCAGCGCGTAAACATCTGTTCGCAAAGCCTAGTCTGCCGCGCTCCCATAGGGCGCGGACGGGACAGGCTTGCCCTTTTTTCTTCTCCCAAAACGGGGAAACCCTATGAACCTGTCCAAATTCTTCATCGACCGGCCGATCTTCGCCGGGGTGATCAGCGTCCTCTTCCTCGTCATGGGGCTGCTGGCGCTCAAGACCCTGCCCGTTTCGGAATATCCCGAAGTTGTGCCGCCGCAGATCGTGGTGCGCGCCGTCTATCCGGGCGCCTCGCCGTCCGTCATCGCTGAGACCGTCGCCGCCCCGATCGAAGAGTCGGTCAACGGCGTCGAGAACATGCTCTACATGTCCTCGCAGGCGACGACCGACGGGACCATGACCCTGACCGTCACCTTCAAGCTCGGCACCGACCCGGACCTGGCGCAGCAGATGGTGCAGAACCGCGTGTCGCAGGCCGAGGCGCGCCTGCCCGAAGACGTGCGCGCGCTCGGCGTCACGACCCAGAAAAGCCAGTCCGCCCTGCCCATGGTCGTGCATATCGTCTCGCCCAATGGCCGTTATGACGTGAATTACCTGCGCAACTACGCCCTGATTCACATCAAGGACCGTCTGCAGGCCATCAAGGGCGTCGGCCCGATCCAGATGTTCGGCGGCGGCGACTATGCGATGCGCGTCTGGCTCGACCCGCAAAAGGTCGCCGCGCGCGGCCTGTCGGCCAATGATGTCGTGAACGCCATCCGCTCCGAAAACGTGCAGGCCGCCGCCGGCTCCGTCGGCGCCTCGCCCGGCCTGCCCGGCAATGTGCTGCAACTGTCGGTCAATGCCGAGGGACGCTTAAAGACGCCGGAGGACTTCGCCGACATCATCATCAAGACCGGCGCGGACGGCTCCGTCACCCGGCTCGGCGATGTGGGGCGCGTCGAGATGGGCGCGTCCGACTATTCGCTGCGCTCGCTGCTGGACGGCAAGGCCGCCGTCGGCATTCCGATCTTCCTGACCGCCGGCGCCAACACCCTGCAGGTGTCGCACGACGTCAAGGCGACCATGGCGGAGCTGAAAAAATCCATGCCCGAAGGCGTCGATTTCCGCATCGCCTACGACACGACCGAATATATGCAGGAATCGATCAATTCGGTCATCCACACCCTGCTCGAAGCCATCCTTTTGGTGGTGATCGTGGTCATCCTGTTCCTGCAGACCTGGCGCGCCTCGATCATTCCGCTGCTCAGCGTGCCGGTCTCGATCATCGGCACCTTCGCGATCATGCACCTGTTCGGCTTCACCATTAACACCCTGACCCTGTTCGGCCTCGTCTTGGCCATCGGCATTGTGGTCGACGACGCCATCGTCGTGGTCGAAAACGTCGAGCGCAATATCGAGATGGGCAAGACGCCGCGCGCCGCCACCTATCAGGCGATGCGCGAAGTCTCAGGGCCGATCATCGCCATCGCGCTGGTTCTGGTCGCGGTCTTCGTGCCGCTGGCCTTCATCACCGGCCTGTCGGGCCAGTTCTACCGTCAGTTCTCGCTGACCATCGCCATCTCGACCGTGATTTCGGCGGTCAATTCCCTGACCCTGTCCCCGGCTCTGGCCGCCCTTTTGCTCAAGGGCCATCATCAGCCCAAGGACGGCCTGACCCGCTTCATGGACGCGGTTCTGGGCGGCCTGTTCCGCCGTTTCAACGACCTGTTCCATAAAGGATCGGACGCCTATGGCAAGACGGTCGGCGGCGTCGCCTCGCGCAAGGCCGCCATGCTCGGCCTCTACGCCGTGCTGGCGGGCTGCGCGTATCTGATGTTCCAGATCGTCCCCGGCGGCTTCATCCCGCAGCAGGATAAGGCCTATCTGGTCGGCATGGTGCAATTGCCCGACGGCGCGACGCTCGACCGCACCGAAGCGGTCGCAAGCCAAGTCTCCGACATCGCCTTGAAACAGCCGGGCGTGGCGCACGCCATCGAATTCCCCGGCCTGTCGATCAACGGCTTCACCATCGCCTCCAATCAGGCGGTCGTCTTCCTGCCGCTCAAACCCTTCGCCGAACGTCACGGCAAGGGGATGAGCGCTGGCGCCATAGCCGGCGCCCTGGACGCCAAGTTCGCCGGCATTCAGGGCGCGAACGTGGTCGCCTTCCCGGCCCCGCCCCTGCTCGGCCTCGGCACCACCGGCGGCTTCAAGCTGCAACTGGAGGATCGCGGCGCGCTCGGCTATGCCGCACTTGACAAGGCGGTCAAGGCCTTCGTCGCCAAGGCCAACCAGACCAAGGAACTGGCCGGGGTCTATTCCTCGTACCAGATCAATGTGCCGCAGGTTTTCGCCAATATCGACCGCACCCGCGCGCGTCAGTTGGGCGTCTCGGTCAGCGACATCTTCGCGACCATGCAGGTCTATCTCGGCTCGCAATATGTCAATGACTTCAACCGCTTCGGCCGCACCTACAGCGTCCGGGTCCAGGCCGACGCGCCCTATCGCGCCACGCCGGAAGACATCGGCAACCTGAAGGTCCGCTCATCCAGCGGCGAGATGGTGCCCTTGTCGGCGGTGATGACGGTCCAGCCCTCCTACGGCCCGGTCACGGCCAGCCGCTATAACGGCTTCCTGACCGCCGACATCAACGGCGCGCCCGCCCCCGGCTATTCGTCGGGCCAGGCCCAGGCCGCCATCGAAAAGCTGGCGCGCGAAACCCTGCCGCAGGGGGTGAGCTTTGAATGGACCGAACTGACCTATCAGCAGATCCTGGCGGGCGATTCCTCGGCGGTCATCTTCCCGCTGGTCATTTTGCTCGTCTTCCTGGTGCTGGCGGCGCAGTATGAAAGCGTGGTCCTGCCCCTGTCGATCCTGCTGATCGTGCCGATGGGGCTGTTGTCCGCCATGATCGGGGTCTTCCTCGCCCATTCGGACAACAACATCTTCACCCAGATCGGCCTGTTCGTGCTGGTCGGCCTGTCGGCCAAGAACGCCATCCTGATCGTGGAGTTCGCGCGCGAGCTGGAGCTGTCCGGCCTCAGCCCGATGGAGGCCGCCGTGCGCGCCAGCCGCCTGCGCCTGCGTCCGATCCTGATGACCTCGTTCGCCTTCATCATGGGCGTCGTGCCTCTGGTCTTCTCGCACGGCGCCGGCGCCGAGATGCGGCAGGCCATGGGCGTGGCGGTGTTCGCCGGCATGATCGGCGCCACCCTGCTCGGCCTGTTCCTGACGCCCTTCTTCTATGTCCTCTTACGCGCCCTCAGCGGCAACCGCCCGCTGAAAGCGCACACCTCAAGCTTTGAGGGCGAGGACGATCCCGCAATTCCGCACGACGCGCAGACGACGCGCGCCGAGGAGAGTTACTAATGTTGAAATTCGCCACTTTTAACCTGTTCATGGGCGCCTCCACGGCGATCCTGCTGAGCGCCTGCGCCACCGCGCCGGTAAAACAGAGCGACCTGCCCGCCCCGCCCGCCGCCTTCGCCGGTCCGCAAGCCGCCGCGACCACGCCTGCGCCGGCCTCCGGGCAATGGTGGCTGGTCTTCCACGACGACGCGCTGGACGGGCTGATGGCGCGCGCCATGAGCGCCAATAACGACGTCGCCCTGGCCTCGGCGCATCTGGAGCAGGCGCGCGCCCTTCTGGGCTCCGCCCGTTCGGACCTGTGGCCGCAACTTGGCGTCAGCTACAGCCCGTCGCGCTCGACCTATCTGCAACCGCCGGGCAAGGCGGCCAATGTCCAGACGGTCAGCGCCGATCTCAGCTATGAGGTCGATCTGTTCGGCCGCCTGAACCGCGCCGCCAAAGCCGCCGATTATGACGCCAGGGCCAGCGCCGCCCTGCTGCAGGACGCGCAACTGCTGATCCAGTCGCGCGTGGCCGAAAGCTATTTCGCCCTTCGCGCGCTCGACGAAGACCGCGCCATCGTGGCCGACACGCTCAGCGCCTACCGCCAGAGTCTGGCCGTCACCCAGCATCGCTATGACGAAGGCGATGTCGCCGAACTTGATCTGGCGCGCATGAAGACCGAGGTCGCCTCGACCGAAGCCGCCGCCGCCGCGCTCGATCAGCAGCGTGCCGAGGCCCTGCACGCCCTGGCCGTTCTGGTCGGCGCCCCGCCCAGCGGCTTCGACGTCGAGGCGCAACGCTGGGCGCAGCAGCCCTGGGCCGGAGCGGTCCCCGCCGTCCCCGCCGGTCTGCCGTCCGACGTGCTGAACCGCCGCCCCGACCTGATCGCCGCCGAAGCGAACCTCAACGCCGCCGCCCAGCGCGTCGGGGTGGCGAAGGCCGCGTGGCTGCCCTCGCTCAGCCTGACGGCGGAGGGCGGTTACGCTTCGCCGAAGACCGCCAGCCTGTTCGATCCGGCCTCGGCCACCTTCAGCCTGGCGGCGGCCCTGTCGCAGGCCGTGTTCGACGGCGGCGCGCGCAAGACCAATATCGACTATGCCAAGGGCGGCCTGGACGCTGCCTTCGCCAGCTATCGCCAGAACGCCCTCGTCGCCGTGCAGGAGGTCGAGGACAGCCTGTCCGATCTCGACTATCTGCGGCGGCAGGAACAGTCCGAAACCGACGCCGTCGCCTCGGCCTCGCGCGCCTACGACCTGTCGCAGACGCGCTACCGCGAAGGCTCGTCCTCGCAACTGGAAGTCCTCGACGCCGAACGCTCCTTTCTGAGCATCCGGCGCGAAGCCCTCAGAGTCAGAGCGGCCCAATATCAGGCCAGCATCGCCCTGATCCGCGCCATCGGCGGCGGCTGGTAAAAAGCTGCCGTCGGCGTCCCGATAATCTTAACAGGCGGAGCCCGATTGCTCCGCCTGCAAACCACAGCCGCCGTCAGGATTTTCAAGTGCGCGGCCGCGACCTCTCTGCCAAAGACCAGCGCCTCAGCCCCGTCTCACCTGCACAATCAGGGCCTAACCCACGGCGACCTCTACGCCCACAACCTCCTCTACAACGGCCAAACCGCCCCGATCACCGACCTCGGCGCCGCCTCACCCCTGCCGGAGAACGCTGAGGCACGGGCGTTTTTGCAATCGCTGGACCGTCGCGCCTATAGTGTGTTGAGGGAGGAATTGGCCAAGCGGTGCGTGGTTTCAGCCTCAACCAATTTTCCG